>NZ_JBHTBW010000014.1:0-58068 GCF_042665195.1 Laceyella putida | reverse complement strand
GCAGAAATGGATTGAGGACATTAACTATCCAAGAATCCCACGGCTTCAGCCGTGTGGAGTCTCAAAAAAGAACAAGTTGATATGATCGTCAACGCGGCCAATTCCAGTTTATTGGGTGGTGGTGGTGTCGACGGGGCCATTCACCGTGCGGGTGGGCCTGCGATTTTGGACGAGTGCAGGAAAATTCGTGCCAGACAAGGAAGCTTGGCTACGGGGAAAGCCGTGATCACGACCGGAGGAAAATTGCAAGCGAGATATGTGATCCATACAGTGGGGCCGGTATGGAACGGCGGCAAGCAAAATGAAGAAAACCTGCTGTGTGAAGCGTATTGGAATTGCTTCATTTTGGCTGCCCAATATGGGGCCCGGAGCATGGCTTTTCCGGCGATCACACAGGAATTTACCGTTTCCCGGTTAACCTGGCAGCCAAATGTTCGCTCGGAACGGTGAGCAACTTCCCTTGCAAGAAGTGCGGTTTGTGTTGTTTACTGAAGAAGCGTATAGTACATATCATGCCGTCGCATTGAGAGAAGGGAGGGAGACCGATGACGGTTTATCAGTTTGAAGCGGTGTTGAACAACGGTGAAACCAAAAGCTTGGCCGATTATCAAGGAAAAGTGCTGTTGATCGTCAACACGGCGAGCAAATGCGGATTTACGCCCCAATATAAAGAGCTGCAAGAGTTATACGAGCGTTACCATGGCGAAGGACTGGAGATTCTGGCGTTCCCCTGCAATCAGTTTATGAGTCAAGAACCGGGAACGGATGCGGAAATCGCCGAGTTTTGCTCACTCAATTACGGCGTGACGTTCCCGATCTTTTCCAAAATCGATGTGAATGGCGAGCAAGCCCATCCGCTGTATCAGTACCTTTGTAAAGAAGCGCCGGGAATGTTGGGGAGCAAAGCGATCAAATGGAACTTTACCAAGTTTTTGGTGAATCGCCAAGGTGAAGTGGTGGAACGGATTGCGCCCAATACCAAGCCAAGCGAATGCAAAGAGCAAATTGAGTCCTTGTTAAAAGAAAAAGTTTAAACGGGAAGCAGCCGGTCTTAATCAACCGGCTGCTTTTTTCCGTTACAGATTTTTGCTGACTGAAAGCCCACGGTTTCAATCGTGGGATGAAAGTCGGCGTTGCTCGGTAATCCCTATTGCTAAGAGAAACAATTTTCAGTACAATCAAACACATGAGCGGTGCTCATCCCACTGGTAGTGGGTTTTGTTCCCTCTGTACGTCATGATATGGGGTTCCAGTGGCGAACCAATCTCTCCCACTGGGTAAAATCATGAGAGTGGGTGAAACGGAGCTAGAACGCTGGTAACAGGCGTTCCGCCCATGTGGGTACATGCAACATGAGTTGTAGAACTGCATGGGACGGGCTGATGAGACAGCCCTGAACTTGGGAGTTGTCCAAAGTAGAAATGGATTGAGGACATTAACTACCCAAGAATCCCACGGCTTCAGCCGTGTGGAGTCTCAATTGAGATCATTATACAATTTGTTGAGCAAGGTGCCGTTACGGTCACCGGATAACTCCCAGAACATGGCCCCACCCAAGCCTTTAGACTTGAGGAAGCTGGTTTTGTAACCGAAGGACTCCGCATCGTCGTAAGAGATGAACACTCCGTTGGATGGGTTGTACAGATAGGGCACTTTGGATGTGTCGTTCCAGTAACGGGTGTAACCGTTTTTGTTGATATAGTTGTTCTCGAGGTCGGAGAAATCGAATACACCCGTTTCCCACGTGCCGGTCGGGGTGCCGGTGCAGCTTTGGTACTGTCCGTTGTTGGTCGACTTGCACCCTTGCCATCCACGGCCGTAAAATGGCATTCCCATGACGATTTTGGACGCGGGAACACCGGCGTTGATGTGATTTTGCACAGCGGCGGCGACATTGAAGTCATTTTTGTTTGGTGACGGATCACTTGGGTCCACATACAATGGCGCGTTGTGGCCGCTGACGTTTTCCCATCCGCCATGGAAGTCATAGGTCATGATGTTGATCCAGTCGACATAGTCTTTCACTTGGCCCAATTCTGTATTTTGGACATAGTTTGGACTAGCGCCGCTGGCAATGGTCAACAAGTATTTCTTGCCGTCTTGTTGGCCGGCGGCGTTTAATTTTTCACGCATTTTTTGGAGCAACAGGGTGAAGTTTTGCTTATCTTCCGGACGACCCGGATTGAGTCCGCCGCCAACCGGGTACTCCCAGTCCAGGTCAACGCCGTCAAAACCATATTGTCTCACAAACCGAACGGCGCTGTCGGCGAATTTGGTGCGGGACGCATCGGTTAAGGCCGCGTCTGAGAAGCCGCCGGACCAAGTCCAACCGCCCACAGAGATCAACGTTTTCAGATGAGGATAAGCCGCTTTCAGCTTTTGCAATTGGTTAAAGTTACCGCGTTTGCATCCGGGATCCCAACAGTCTCCAGGGAAGAACTTGTCCGTATCGGCATAAGTGTCGCCCACGACGATTTCACCGTTGGTGATATTGGCAAAAGCGTAGTTGATATGGGTGATCTTGGATGCGTCAATATCCGCCACTTGATAGTTGCGGCCATATGTGGCCCAGGCTGGATAATAACCGATGATTTTCTTGGACGTGGGCGGTTGGGGATCGGGACTTGTGGCCGTCTTCGTCTTGGCCGTCAAGGTGTTGCTCGCTGCGGAAACGTTACCCGCCGCATCTTTCGCTTTGACGGAGTAGCTGTAAGAAGTGTCCGCATTTAAGCCGGAGTCCGTATAAGAAGTGGTGGTGGCAGACCCTACTTTCGTCGTTCCGCGGTACACATCATAGCCTGTGACGGCCACGTTGTCAGTCGCGGCGTTCCATGAAAGAGTGATGCTGCTGGAAGTTTGCGATGGTGAGGTTAAGTTGGATGGTGCAGTGGGGGCTTGCGTGTCAGGCGTGGGGGTTCCGCCGCCATCCGTTTTTTGCCATAAAGCGGGAGTGTTGGGCGGTTCCCAACCGACAAGAGATGTATGAGCTTGCAAACATTTGTAAACCGTTCCGCCATAACTGACGGTGTCATTCACTTTGTAGCTTACGTTGGGTTGCCATTCGCTAACGGCAAATGCGCTCAGCGGAACGATCGTGAGCAACAACAGTAAGACTACGGCGAGAGAAAGAGATTTCCTGTTTTTGATGTTCATGATGTCACCCCTCACGAAGTCTGGAATATGAAACATAACTGGTGGTGCTAGGTATATAGTTGTGTATTTGTATAGACAACTATACTTATTAGCAATTTTTATTATATTACTGTTGATAGATAATTTAAATCATTTTCATATTTTCATTAATTTAATAGCATTAATAAAGGAAGTAATCGCCTGATTTTGAAAAAATAAAAATAAGCGCGAGAAATCATCCCCACGCTTGCGTGATTGATGTCAACTGCATGCAGAACGGGCTCAATTGCGGAAAGCGCGTCGGTTTGACAAAGCGTTGGTACGTTTCCTTGATTTTCAGCGTCTCAACCTCTAAGAGGACTGCGCCAATTTCAATGATTTCCGAACTGAAATGACGAGGTGCCTCCTGCTTGGCTTCATGACAAGTCGCTTCAAAGTCGATGATGAGAAGATGTGCCATCAGGATTCTCCTTTGGCATGCAGCCGATTGGTCTCATCCTTATCCTAAGGCATCGTTGACCCAAAAGGAACGGGTTTTGTAAAATTAAAACGCTTTTAAATCCCTTGAGTAGTTCAATCAAGACCGCTAAGTAACAACAGGGAGGAAGTGCAAATGACATGGGTGAATGGAAGAATGTTGGCGAAGATCTTATGGCATGTGCCGGATCTAACTATCCATCACGATTGGAGTCAAAGTGAATGATGGCTATGGAGATCAGCTTTTTTGTTTTATTGGCCACGGCAACCTTTGTGTTGATTCCGCTGACCGTTTCATATCAACAGCATCTTGGTTTAGAGAAAGAAATCTTATGGTCAACCATTAGAGGCTCCATTCAGCTTCTTTTGATGGGATATCTGATAACGTGGATTTTTTCTATTGAAACGGGATGGTTCTTGTTTGGGCTTCTGTTATTGATGATCAGCATCGCCGCCCATGATGCGGCGAAACGGGGGAAATGGCTCAAACGATCATTTGTCTTTGCATTTGCCGCCATCTCTTTTGGAGAAGCCGTCTCTCTTTTTGTTTGGTTGCTTTTTGATGTTGTTCCCTTCCGGGCTCAATACGTTTTGCCGATGAGCGGAATGATTATTGGCAATACCATGGTCATAACAGGCCTTTCCTTGGAACGACTATATCATGAGTTTCAACATACAAGGGAGCAGATTATGGGGAAATTGGCCCTTGGGGCGACCATCCGCCAAGCGAGTCAAGACCTGATTGAAACAGCGGTGAAAGCATCTCTGATTCCCAGTATCGACTCATTTAAAACGATCGGTTTGGTTCATTTGCCGGGGATGATGACGGGAATGATCATCGCTGGAGTTTCCCCGATCATAGCCGTTAAATACCAAATGATCATTATGCTGAGTTTGATGGCGTCTTCGGTCACATCCGCTTTGTCTGTTAGTTTTCTTTGTTACCGATACTTGTTCAGAGCATAACGTTGCTATTATCCTAACGCAACTTATCCGGGTTGATCAGACATTCATGGGGTGGCACATCAACAAACGCCTGGATGGAAGGTTGACGCAGGGAATGTCCTTCTGTCCATTCTGCATATTTTATTTTTGCCGTTAATGTCGGTTGAACCCAATAAGCATCCGAATGCCGTTCAGGTTTATTTACAAAAGGTCTTTCTTTGATGACAATCGGTTTCAGCCTTTCGGTCAGTTCTCGCCAATCCTGCCCAGAAAGCTTTCCGGTTCCCGTGTGGCCAATATACCAGAATCTCTTTTCATCATCGTAAAGTCCCAAAAGAACGGCATTCACTATTCCACCACTCAATGTAAATCCACCTATGACGGCAATCAAATCGCGATAATTTTTAACCTTCAACCAGAGATCTTTTTTCATTCCGATAAGGTATGGGGAGTTTCTCTTTTTCATTACAATCCCTTCCATGCCATGCTGCCGTATCACATGAAACAATGCCTGTCCATCATCATGAGATGAAACCATTTGCACAGAGCGACTGGGCTTAATGATATCCGAAAGGATTTCCATCCTCTCACTCAATGAACGGTGATTCAACCATTCCCCGTTTTTAAAAATCACATCGAAAATCATGTATGTAATGGGAACCAGCTTTTGGACTTGAGGCACTTTGTCCATTCTCCGAATGCTGTCTCTCCGCATGACTTCATGAAAAGAAGGTTTCCCGTCCGCACCCAGTGCAATGATTTCCCCATCCAGGATGACTGAGTCGGCATGACAGTAAGATTGGATATCTGTAAGCTCCGGATAATGCAACGTGCGTTCGTTCAATCTTCTGTTGAACAGCCGAACTTCATGGCCATCGCAGTAAGTCAAGGCGCGAACCCCATCCCACTTCACTTGCGCTATCCAATCGTGTCCATGTGGAATCAATTCACTGCTTTTGGGCTCCATTGGAATAATAGGCTTCATCATTCACCTCGAAAAGTTTGTGTCGATACGATAAGTTATTTTGGTCGAAAAGTACACAATATGAGTAAAAGAACAACACTTAGCTTGTCAGAAGAAATCCCTTGATTGTATTTTGCCCAGAATATGAAAATCAACATGGGCAAAATTTTTCACAAAAACGTGGGTGCAGGCCGCTTTTCTTGACTCATGACTGCCCGGCTCACATGGCGATTGCCCTTGTCAATCGAGGTTTCTAGAATGGAGGGATGCGGATGGATCACCGACTGGTCAAAGTGGACGGAATGGAATTGAAGATATCCAACCCGGAGAAGCTCTTGTTTCCCCATGTGAGCAAATGGGAATTTATCTTAACCTACTATCGGCTTGCCCCTTATTTGCTGCCTTATTGCCGAGATCGGGCGTTGACCACGATCCGCTTTCCGGATGGGGTGAATGGCAAGTCCTTTTATCAAAAAAATGTTCCTGCCCATCGTCCGGACTGGATTGAAACCAAGCGTGATGGGGAAGTGGAATACGTCTTGCTCAATAACGCCCCCACCCTGATCTGGTTGGCCAACTTGGCTTGTGTGGAGTTGCATGTCTCCTTTAACACGATTCATGATCCTTTGATGCCAACCGAATTGGTGTTTGATCTGGATCCAAGTGTGCCAGATTTTTTGCGTGTCGTTGAAGTGGCCCTGCTGATACGGGAACTTCTCCATAAGCTGAATTTGGATGGGATTGTGAAGACATCGGGCGCGAGCGGGTTGCAGATCTATATTCCGCTGGAACCGCGTTACACGTATGAACAGACGCGCAAGGTCGGCAAATTCATTTCCCATTACCTGGCGGAACTGCACCCCGCTTTGGTTACGGTGGAGCGAATGGTCAACAAGCGCGGGAACAAAGTCTATTTTGATTACCTTCAGCATTGGCACAAGAAAACACTGATCGCGCCGTATTCGTTGCGGGCCGTGCCTGAAGCCACGGTTTCCACCCCGCTTTTATGGGAAGAACTGACCCCGGAGCTGACCCCGAAGCAGTTCACCAGTGCGAATATTTTTGACCGGTTGGAAAAAAAGGGGGATTTGTTTGCTGACGGATTGCGGAAAAAGATAAGGTTGGATGATATCCTGCAATTTATAGAGCGGCATAGGCTATGAAATTCTTTTCTCTTCGTGTACAGTAAAATAAAAGAGGGGAAAGTAAGGGGGAAATCTTTTTGAAACGATTATTTACCAATGCGGCGATCATCTCCATGCAGGATGGCGCTGAAGTGATCAAACAAGGCGCTTTAGGCGTGGAGAACGAGAAGATTACATATGTGGGAACGATTCCATCCGAGCAAGAACAAGCGCAATACGATGAAGTGATCGATTGTCGGGGCAAGGCGATCATGCCCGGTTTGGTCAATACCCATGGCCATGCCGCCATGACGTTGCTGCGCGGGTATGCGGATGATTTGCCGCTGAAAACATGGCTGGAAGAGCATATGTGGCCAATGGAAGCGAAATTCACCAATGTCCAAGTTCATGCGGGCACGGCGCTCGCGGCGGTGGAGATGATTCGGTCCGGGACGACCTGCTTTTTGGACATGTACGATCACATGGATATGGTGGGGCAAGTGGTGGCGGAGTCGGGACTGCGAGCTCGGTTAACCCGTGGCGTGATTGGTCTGTGCAGTGAGGAAGTCCAGAATCAGAAGTTTGATGAAGCGGTTCGCTTTGCGACCGAGTGGAACGGACAAGCAGAAGGACGGATTACGACGATGCTTGCTCCCCATGCGCCATATACCTGCCCGCCGAATTACATTCAACGATTTGTGGAAAAAGCGGCAGAACTGAAGTTGCCGCTCCATACCCATATGTCCGAAACAGCCAAGGAAGTGGCGCAAAATGTGCAGGATTACGGTGTGCGTCCAGTTGAACACTTGCGTCGGCTCGGTTTTTTTGAATTGCCTGCATTGGTGGCGCATGCTGTACATTTGACGGATGAAGAAATTGAGATTTTGGCACAATATGATGTGAAAGTGGCGCATAATCCGGGCAGCAACTTAAAGCTGGGAAGCGGAATCGCACCTATTCCCAAAATGCTCAAAAAAGGCATTCGTCCAGGCTTGGCCACCGATGGCGCCGCCAGCAACAATAACTTGGACCTCTTGGAGGAAATTCAACTTGCCGCATTGATTCATAAGGGCATCAATCAAGACCCTGAAGCCGTACCCGCACTGACCGCACTGAAGATGGGAACAAGCTACGGGGCGGAATCCTTATTCCTCGATCAAGAAATCGGAACCTTGGCAGTAGGGAAAAAAGCGGACTTTATCACGCTTGATTTGACCGGGGCCCATATGCAACCATTGCATGATGTGGTGTCGCATATCGTTTATTCCGCCTCGCGTGAGGATGTGGTGGACATGTATGTGAACGGGGTTCCTTTGATGGTGAACCGCGAACTGTTGACTTTGGATGAGGAAAAGATCCGGCATGAAGCGAACCGCGCTTTTCAAGCGTTGCTGCAGTGAACGCTTTTCGCTGAAGCGGCAGAGCCAAAAAAAACACTGCCACAAGTTGGCAGTGCAGATGAATAAGGCAGAAGGTATAGGCAGGAATTTCTTTGTCATACTAACAACAGGTTATTCTTGAATATCAATATCCAGATGAAAACGAAGAGGAATATCAGGAACGGGTTCAATCCAAAGGCGTTGGCGCGCTGAAGGGGATATCCATGTTTCTGTGTGGAGAAAAGACGATATTTTCTCCAGTTCTTCTTGGGACAGGTGTGTTTGTAAAAGCTCGGGGATCCAATTGGGATGCAGGGAAGGATGCGGCAAAAGAATCACCTCCCTCGTTGTTGTTAGTATCACCGAAGCGGTTGGCAATATGACTAACACATTTTGCCCCATCAACCAAGATGTTGGCTTTGTTACCAATCATTAAGGGAAGCTTTGTGCATAAGCGCTTCTTCAGTACCATACTAGGCTGGAGAAGCGCTTTTCTGATGCTGCCAACAGGTTTCTCTTCGAAATGGAGGCCGGTTTGAGACAACTCCTATTCTAAATGCGACTTTTCGCTCGTACGTATGATGGTAAAGGAGTGAAGGTGATGAAGAGAATAATGAGTTGTCTCGCTTGTTTTCTGTTGGTGGCCTGTCAAGCGAATCCCTTTGCCGCCCATCCCACAGCCAAAGAAAAGGCGGCTTCAGAACAAGCGGAGCTGGTCAAAAAGGCGCGGCAAGTGATTAATCAACAATTGCATAAGAAGGAATACCCCTTTCAGATGATGGTGGATCCCATGCGGGGCAAGCGCCGTTTTCTGGGCAAGCAAGCTGGGGAAGACTGGAGCTTGAAGGAATTGCCTTCACGCGAGCTGGTGATGCAAAGGAAGGAAGAGCGCATTTACGCTTACCATCGCAGCAAAACAGAAGTGATGACCACATGGCAAGCGGGCTTGGTTTCACCGAGGGATCACCTTGCCTTTGTCTTGGAAATGGCCAAAAGTTATCGCAAGGGTCCATCGATTCAGGTCAATGGACAAAAGGCCGATGTGATTGAGGTAGATATTGATGAAGGGAAACTGTTGGATAAAATAAAACAAACCTTATTTCACGATGCAGCGATTGCTTTGCCGGACAAAATGAAAGTGGCTTACAAGTTGGCCGTTGTGAGACCGCATCGTTTGGTGCGAGTCACGCTTTTGATTCAGGCCCCGGACCGCGAACAAGTCCAACAGTTAACCTATGAGTTCATTTGAACAGTGCGTGGAAAAGCACTGTTTTTTTATTTCCAAGCTTTGTCACTCGGTTTGATATATCAGATTGTGATATACTTTTGTATGTAATTCATCATGCGACAACTGTTGCTGAAGGGAGGCGGGCCGATGAGACAACAAACCAAAGTGTTGGTGAGCAGCTTGTTGGTCACGCTGGTAATCCTCATGGGGGGGTTTTTTGCGAGCCAATGGTGGTTGGTGACCAAACCCATTCATACGATCATTGGTCAACAAGCAGGACTACATGTAACAGAGATGAAAGTGATGCCAACCGAGGTAAGGTTGAATTTAAAAATAGAGCCGGCTTATGACTTCATGAATCAATACCCCCGTCTGCTGGCGGAACTGGAACAGGTGGCGGGATATCGCAAATTGACCGTGACGTTGGACAACGGGCGTTTACCCGCAGTGGATCAGGCGTGGGATGAGTTGCAATTCGCGCTCCGCGAAGCCTTGGCCACCAAACGATACACCCTGATTCCCGAAGCCCTGAAACGGGTGGCGGAGAAGCATAAGCTCACCTATGATGTAAAAATGGATGAGCGCTTTGTCTATATGCAGTTGGGACATAAAGGTCAAACATGGCGACAAGTGGTTCCGCTGGAAATAGATTCATCGAATGAAGCAGAACAAAGATATTGAAAGCGAGGTGGATCAGGATGTTCTTTTATCTGATGGCAGGTGTTGGCCTAGCCACCGTTATTTTTCTCATGTTCCTCGGAATGAATCCACTTCCGCTTTTGGTAGTACTTGCCATCGCTTGGTTAGTGATGTCCATGCAAGGAGGGCGCATGTCAGCGGGTAAGCTTGGACAAAAACAAGGGGCCAACAAGGGAGACGCTTCCGCGATTCCCACGACACGCTTTGAAGAGATCGGTGGGCAAGAACATGCCAAAAACGAATTGAAAGAAGCATTAGACTTTCTTTTGCACCAAGATCGAATGTTGGAGTATGGGATACGCCCGATCAAAGGGATTCTGTTGGCTGGTCCTCCGGGCACGGGGAAAACCTTGATGGCCAAAGCGGCGGCTCATTACACGGATTCCGTTTTTGTCAGCGCGTCAGGCAGTGAGTTTGTGGAGATGTATGTCGGGGTCGGAGCGCAACGGGTTCGGGGCTTGTTTCAAGATGCCCGCAAAGCGGCCAAAAAGAATGAAAAGAAAAGTGCCATTATCTTTATTGATGAGATTGATGTGATCGGCGGCAAACGAGAAGGCGGCCAACAACGGGAATATGACCAAACGTTGAACCAACTGCTGACGGAGATGGATGGAATTCGTGTGGACGAAGAGGTGCGAATCTTGGTCATGGCGGCGACAAACCGCAAAGAGATGTTGGATCCGGCCTTGCTCCGTCCCGGCCGCTTTGACCGCCATATACTTGTCGATTTGCCGGATAAACAAGCCCGTTTGCAAATCTTGTCGTTGCATGCCCGCAACAAACCGTTATCCCCGGAAGTATCCTTAGAGCAAGTGGCGCAGGACACTTTTGGCTTCTCAGGCGCACAATTGGAGAGCTTGACCAACGAAGCGGCGATATATGCGCTCAGGGAAGGGAAGAAACAACTGGAACCAGCCCATTTCCAAGCGGCGATCGATAAAGTGATGATGGGCGAAAAGACCGACCGGGAAGCATCCCACGAAGAGAAAATGCGGGTGGCGGTCCATGAGCTGGGACATGCGATCATGGCGGAGTCGGTGCAACCGGGGTCGGTCTCCTGTGTGGCTTTAGCTCCGCGGGGCCAAGCGTTGGGCTATGTGCGGCAACATCCGGGGCAAGATCGTTATCTTTATACAAGAGAAGAGTTGGAAGGGCGGATTCAAGTTTGCCTGGCGGGTGCGGCAGCGGAACAATTGATTTTGCATTCGAAGAGTACAGGGGCCCAAAACGATTATGAACAAGCGAATCGCTATGCCCGTGGGCTGGTGCAAAGCGGCTTGTCTGAGTTGGGGATCATCGATCCGGATTTGATTTCCAAAGAACGGTTGCATGAGACAACGACGGGGATTTTAAATGACTTGTACAGCAAAACAGAGCAACAGTTAATGCGTTATCGAGCGTTGTTTGACGAGTGCACCGCGATCCTGATGAAAGAAGAAGTCTTAACCGGTGAAGAGTTCAGACAGCTGTTGCGCGAAAAAACGTCCGCCTGAACAGCGGACGTTTTTTCTGTTTCTGAGATTGGACAGCATGGAAAATACGACATAGAGAATGGAAATCTCCGGCAAAGTACGTTTTATTCTTGTCCACGGCTTGCTCAAACTGATTCATCTTTGCTTCCTTCATCCGTTTCTGCTATAATCATATCCATTGTTGTATCTACACACCAAGCGGCTCGATTTCAAAAGGATTCATGGCAGGTACATATCTTTGCGATGGGTTGTCTTGATAAAAACTTATCAAGGCTTTTTTGCGTTAGTTAAGGGAACCCTTTTATTCACCAGCATGTGTCCAGGCTATATATTTTATAAGGGGATGGAGCAACCTATGGAGAGGTATGGAATGAGGGGATATTTCGTAGATTATTCTGTCATTTTACAGGAAAAAGTGCTCTCCAAAGACGATTTTCGGAAAATGTTAACGAAATAGAAGTCAGAACCTGCTAAAATAGACAAGGTTAATCGAGCGAAAGGAGTACGAACATCGTGGCAAACATTCAACACATTGTTGTGATCGGCGGTGGAACCATGGGGCAAGGCATCGCCGAGCTCTTGGCATCCAAGGGGATTGAAACGACGATTATTGAGAAAAATGATGAACTGGCAAAAGATGCTTATCATCATATTGAAATGAGTTTAGATAAAAAACTGGCGAAATGGGGAATTACGCCGGCAGAAAAAAAGATGACGTTGTCGCGCATCCATGCAACGGCTGATACGGCGGCCCTTAAAAACGCTGATTTTGTGATTGAATCGGTCGTGGAAGACCTCAATACCAAAATAGAGCTATTCGCACTGTGCGATGAATTGTGTCGTCCAGATGTGATTCTGGCCAGCAATACGTCGACCCTCAGTTTGACAGAGATCGCGGCGGCAACGGACCGTCCGGACAAGGTGATCGGTCTTCACTTTGTGCATCCGGTGCCCAAGATTCCGCTGGTTGAAGTGGTGCGCGGATTGAAAACATCGCAAGAGACGGTGCAAACGGTAGTGGATTTACTGGAGCAAATGGAGATGAAAGGGGTTGAGGTCTACGAATCTCCAGGTTTCGTGACGACTCGCCTCATCTGCCTCCTGATCAATGAAGCGTTGTACACCTTGATGGAAGGGGTAGCCAGCGCGGAAGATATCGACCGGGCGATGAAAATAGGTTATCAATTTCAATCGGGTCCATTGGAAATGGCGGACCGTTTTGGATTGGACTCCATTTTGGCGGCGTTGGAACGTCTCTATCGCGAGTTTGGCGATATCAAATACCGCCCGGCCCCATTGCTGAAGAAAATGGTACGCGCCGGTCATTTGGGTGTCAAAACGGGTGAAGGCTTCTTCCACTACAGCGAAGATGGCGAGCGGATCAAGAAGGAGGAGCAGGCATGAAGATCTTAGTAATCAACTGCGGAAGTTCTTCGATTAAATACCAACTGTTTGATATGACTGACGAGTCAGTTTTGGCGACAGGGCTTGTTGAGAAAATCGGCACGGAAAGCGCCATGATCAAACATGAGGTGACGGGCCGAGAGGAGAAGGTGCTCATCAGCGAAATCCTCGATCACCGCGTGGGGATGAAAAAAGTGTTGGATCTGCTGATGGATCAAGAGGATGGCGTGATTCAAAGCGCAGACGAAGTGGCGGCTGTCGGCCATCGCGTCGTGCATGGCGGGGAGTATTTCGCCAGCTCTGTTGTGATCGATAGTGAAGTGCGCCAAGCGATCCGGAAGACCATTGATCTGGCACCGCTCCATAATCCTCCCAACTTATTGGGAATCGATGCGGCACAAGCGCAATTGCCACATGCCACTCACGTGGCGGTGTTTGACACGGCTTTCCATCAAACGATGCCCGACTATGCCTATATGTATGCTTTGCCACGGGTGCTGTATCAAAAATATAAAGTGCGTCGCTATGGTTTCCATGGCACTTCGCATAAATATGTCTCCCAGCGTGCGGCGGAGTTCCTAGGCCAACCGCTGGAAGAGCTAAAGATCGTCTCCTGTCACATCGGGAACGGGGCGAGCATCACGGCGATTCAAGGTGGGAAATCAGTGGATACCAGCATGGGCATGACCCCGCTTGAAGGATTGATGATGGGTACGCGCTGTGGTGATATCGACCCTGCGATTGTGCCGTTTGTGATCGCCAAAGAAGAACTGACCATTGGCGAAGTGAGCTCCATGATGAATAAGCATAGCGGACTCTTGGGGGTGTCGGGCATTTCTTCGGACATGCGCGAAGTGACGGAAGCGATGTTTGACGGGAACCAGCAAGCCAAGTTGGCGATCGACATGTACATCTATAAAATCAAGAAAGTGATCGGCTCTTATGTGGCGGCGATGGATGGCATTGATGTATTGCTCTTCACCGCGGGAGTGGGGGAAAACGCATCCTTGATTCGCGAAAGAGTATGTGAGGGCCTACGTTTCTTCGGCATCGACATCGATAGAGAAGAAAACGCGGTGCGCAAAAAAGTGGAACGCCGCATCAGTACACCGGACTCCAAGGTGGAAGTATTGGTGATTCCAACCAACGAGGAACTGATGATCGCACGCGAGACAAAAGAACTGGTCTAAGAGTGTGAAACCATGATAAGATGGTGAGGGTGATATCTTGTCCAGACAAGGGAGGTCCACATGTTGAAATTATCCAAACGCGTTCAACAATTAGCACCATCCCCAACCCTTGCCATCACAGCAAAAGCCAAAGCTTTAAAACAGGCCGGCCATGATGTGATTGGATTGGGGGCGGGTGAACCTGACTTCAATACGCCTGTACATATCCTTAAAGCGGCTGAAGAAGCGATGCACAAAGGTTATACCAAATATACACCTTCCAGCGGCATTGTTGAGCTGAAGCAAGCGATTATCGAGAAGTTCGAACGTGACAATGGTCTGACCTATGAGGCTAATCAAATCATTGTAACCGTAGGTGCGAAACATGCGCTCTACAACTTGTTCCAAGCCTTGTTGGACGAAGGGGATGAAGTGATCATTCCCGCTCCGTACTGGGTAAGCTATATTGAACAAGTGAAGCTGGCTGACGGAGTGCCTGTCATCGTGGATGGGAAAGAAGAAAACCAGTTTAAAATTACCCCGGCCCAATTGGAAGCGGCAATAAACGATCGCACCAAAGCATTACTGTTGAACAGTCCGTCCAATCCAACGGGCATGCTGTATACGGAAGAGGAATTGCGCGCGATTGGGGAAGTCTGCGTGAAACACGATATCCTCGTGGTGTCGGATGAAATCTATGAGCATTTGATCTATGGTGATGAAAAGCATGTCAGCATGGCTAGTTTAAGCCCAGAGCTGTATGAGCGGACGGTGATCATCAACGGGGTGTCCAAAACCTACTCCATGACCGGTTGGCGGATTGGGTACGCCGCTGGGCCGGCCGAGCTGATCAAAGCGATGTCGGGCTTGTCGGATCACAGCACCTCCAACCCGACTTCCATTGCCCAATATGCGGCCATTGCTGCGCTGGGTGGCACGCATGAACCGGTGGCCGAAATGAAACAAGCGTTCAAAGAGCGCCGCGACTATGTGGTCAAGCGCGTTAACGAGATCCCCGGCTTCCATTGCCAAACGCCGGCGGGTGCGTTTTACGCCTTTATCAATATTCGTGAAGCGTTGAACCAATCCGGCAAGTACACAACACCTGACGAGTGGTCCGCCGCTTTGTTGGAAGAAGGCATGGTTGCGGTTGTTCCCGGTTCCGGCTTTGGCTCCAATGACCACATTCGGATTTCCTACGCGACTTCAATGGAGCAGTTGGAAAAGGCCTTGGAACGGATTGAAAAGTTTGTGAAGAAAAACGCATGATCAACAAAGCAAAAGCACTGGCTGACGCATCCGTCGACCAGTGCTTTTGCTATTGCAGCAGGATGATTTCTTCGTTGCCGTCCCATTGGATAATCAGCAGATACTGATCGGTTTCGCGGTAAGGGTGATTGGATTGGAAGGGGGGAGTGGATCCAAAGTACAGACCCACATTCCCCTCAGCCACTTTTTTATTGTTAATGAGGAGCTGATAGTAAACTTCATCCGGTTCCGCTTCGTCGGGGCCTTGATATTGAATGGTGTATTCATCGGTGGACGGGGTGATGATAACTGTCGCTTCCCAGTGGCCGCTTCGATTGGTCAGGGTGAGATAATCGAGGGAAAAAACGTACCTGTATCCGTAATATGCGATGACACTTAGGCAAGCAAACAACAATAACGCACGGACCGGCTTCATGGAATCCTTCCTTTATTGGGTATGTTCAGGATCATCATACCATAAATTTCCAACGGGCATAAATATGATTCCATATAATTATGAAATGTTAATTTGTTCTTGGTTTAGTGAAGTCTATGTTGCGGATGCAACCAATTTTTCCATCTCCCATGACTCAACGACATGGGTCCCCGTTAAACCGGACTGGGCTTGATACACCATGGCTTGCGCGACGGTGGCTTCCTTTATCGGACGATAGGCACGAAGCGGACCAACCAGGAGCGGATTAAGGGCGGGAGTTAACCGTTGGGCCAAGTCTTCCATCAAGCGTGTTTCCTGTCGTTCACCCAGCAGAAGAGAAGGGCGGAAAATATGTAGGGCGGGGAGATCGAGCGCTGTTAAGGCCTCTTCCAATTCCCCTTTGGTGCGGGTGTAAAAGAAGGGGGAACGTGGATTGGCGCCGATCGAGGAGATCAGTGAGTAACTTTGTATCCCCTGGGACTTGGCCAACTGGCCGACTTGGAGGGGATAAGTGTAATCAACCAACCGAAAGGCTTCTTTGCTTTGGGCTTTTTTCATTGTTGTGCCCAAACAACAAAACAGATCATCCACGGCGAAGAGAGGGGGCTTTGATTCCAAATCGGCAAAATCAATGAGATGCTCCCGGCATTTTGGATGGTGGATCCCCGTTGATTTTCTGACAAGCAGACGAACTTCTTTGTAGCGATTGTCCTTGAGCAACAGCTGAGTGACATGACTGCCGATCAATCCTGTTGCGCCCAGCACGAGCGCTGTTTTGTTCATGTGCCATTCCCTCCATAAAGAGAGCCTTCACAACAAGGTGAAGGCTTGTCTCTCATGATATCGCGTTCACATCACTTCGCGGATCAGACTGATCACCTTGCCCAGGATTGTCACATCGGGAAGACGAATGGGCTCCAGTTGGTCATTTTCCGGTTGCAACCGGATATGATCCGGTTCGCGGAAGAAACGTTTGACGGTGGCTTCTCCGTCCGGGGTCATGGCGACGACGATATCTCCGTTGTTGGCTGTGCGTTGTTGGCGAACCACCACATGGTCACCGTCGAGAATCCCAGCGTTAATCATGCTGTCGCCACGAACCGATAACAGGAACACGGTTTGGTCTTCACCGACAAGACGGCGCGGCAACGGAAAATACTCCTCAATATTTTCGATCGCCGTAATCGGTTCTCCGGCGGTTACCTTACCAACCAATGGCACTAAGACGGTATCCACTTGCGCTTTGACGGGCAATTCAGGTCGGTGCAGAAGTTCGATCGCGCGTGGCTTGGTTGGGTCGCGCCGGATAAAACCCTTTTTCTCCAAACGCGCCAAATGACCATGGACAGTGGAGCTGGAAGCGAGACCAACCGCTTCGCCAATCTCCCGCACGGACGGTGGGTATCCTTTTTCCAGTACGTTTTTTTGTATGTAATCGAGAATAGCTTGTTGGCGTGGAGAAAGTTTGCTCAAGTTTCTCATCTCCTTTATTGTAAGCGTTCACGAGCCTTATTCTCATACTCTTAGTATACATGAAGAGAGAAAAAAGAACAAACATTTGGTAGAATGTTTGTTCTTGAAACGCCATTTGACCGTTATAGCATCTGGTTCAGGCGATCCAAAGCATCATCTTTTTCCGTGTTGATGACATGCGTGTAAATTTGCGTGGTCTGTATGCTGGAATGGCCCAAAATCTCTTGCACCACCCGCAAGTTTTCCCCATTCGAGAGAAGCAGGGTGGCCAAGGTATGGCGCAGTTTATGGGGGGAGATGTTGGCCGCTTTCGGAGGGAGATTGGCCTCCCGCACATATTTTTTGATGATTTCGGAGATGCCTTTGCGGCTGATCCGTTGGTAATTCTTATTGAGAAACAAGGCGTTGTGGTGCTCTTTTGAGACTTGATCTCGTGGTCTGAGATCCAGATATGTCTTGAGCGCATCCATGGCATTGCCGTTCAATTTCAACATGCGCTCTTTGCCGCCTTTACCGATGATGATGATGCGATACACTTGCCCATCAGTTTGAATGCTGTTCAAATTGAGATGAATCAATTCCGACACGCGCATCCCGGTATTCAAAAACATCAGAAGAATGGCGAGATCACGCGCTTCAATCCAATTGGGGCTTTTGGTATTTTTCTTTTGGTGGTAACGGTTGACCGCCTGGATGAGCCTTAAGGCTTCTTCTCGGGTCAGAAACACGGGCACCTTTGAACGGGCGCGCGATTTGAGTGTCGCATCCTCATATTCTTCCATGGGGTCGCGGTCAAGGACATGGGACTTCACGAGAAAGCGGAATAGCGAGCGGAGGGAAGCGCGCTTGCGCTGTTTGCCGCTGCGCGAGTTTTCGCGGAAATGGGTGCGTTCCACCCACTCCTCTCTCATTTCCCCTGTCATGGGGTCTTTTTTCTTCATTTTGATATGTACCTTTCGTTCATAACCATTTTCTATATGGCGAAAAAAACGTTTGATGGTCATGGGATCCACTTTATATATCGTTTTGCCGCACGCTTGCAAGAAATCAAAAAAGAGAGCGAAGTCATAGGCATAGTTGGCAATCGTTTGTTTGGAACGGTCGGCGCTGATCATTTCCAAGAAAAAATCTTGCACTTCTTCAGGAAATTGGCCCACAATGCGATTAATGCTTTCCGGCAGTTTACGAGAGACGATCATTTGGTTCACCCCCTAACAAGAACGTATGGTGGCACTGAGACATGCATGACGGAAAAGAAAAAGTCCGCTCGATCGGATCAGCGGATGGGATCACCCATTCCCATTTTACCATGTTTTTCTTAGTCGGATTCTCCATCTCGCCAGAAAGGGTGGGTTTTTCTCCTTGATCGTGTTATGATGCTAGGTGTCATCAAAAGTTGTGAAAGGGGTGCCTTTCTTGCGTGTGAAACGATGGGCGTTGTTGATGGCGTTGGTGCTCGCGGGGCTCACTGGATGCAGTGCGTTTTCCTTTGGGGATGGTTTATCGACAACCTCTCCCAGCGAAGCGAATGAACAGGTTGTCAGGATTGTGGAGAAAGCGGAGCAAGCGCTCAAACAGAATCCGCAGTCCACATACCGGCTTGAAGGAGAAGGGTTTTATGCAACGGTTAAAGCTGATTTTGCCCAAGGGAAAATTCAAATCTCCGGCTTAGATGAAGGGATGCAAATTCCGTTGGAGGGTTATGTGAGCGGGAATGAAGTCTACGAGAAACTGATGACGACGCCAGAGGCGAAATGGTATACATATGCGGCGCTAGACCTGCCTTATATTGTGCAAATATATCCTTATCCCGGCTACGTTCCCCATCTGCCCCGTTATTTGGCTTATACCAAAAAATATTCCGGCGATATCAAATTGTCGGAAGAAAGCGGCGATTACCGCTTGGAATGGAAAGCGCCGGAACAAGAGCGGTTGGCTTTGCAAAAGCGATTGCAAAAGCTGGAGGCGTACAATCTGTTCCCCAATGAGGAAAATCCGCAGCCGACGGATATCGAATTGATAGAAATGCGACAGAGGTTGACGATCGATAAAAAGACCTATCAGATTAAAGAGATTTGGATTGATTCCTACTATCCGGAGAATAACATTGCAATGACGATGAAGCTGAATAAGGTAGGAAAAGTCGATATTCAAGTACCCGAACGATTAAACAGCATGGCCAAACCAATCAAGTAGTTTGGGAGACTCCTTCCTTGTTTGAGGAAGGAGTTGTTTTTAATGGGCCATTTTTAAGAAAAAACGAAATAATGGGTTGATGGGAGAGTTGAAAGCAACATGGGCAAACCACATCACGAATCGAACATCATGGATGAACGGACAGTTCAAAGGCTCGGGGAACCTTTTGACTCCATCTTCAAAAGTGCCGCCATCGCTGAGTGGGCGTGTGAACTTATGCGCGAAACCTCTTTCAAGTTGGGGTGGGTTCCGGAAGATGCGCGGTTTGCGTTTACTTACCGCAAGGATTTGAATGGCATTCATTACAACTTCGGCAATTGGCTCCTCTTGGGCTTTTATGGAAAGAAAGACGGTCGCCTCATCGTGCGGTTGCCGTTCATGCGCAGCCGACTTCCTTTGCTGGATGATCGATGTCGCTATGAAAAATCTTACGAATTTCACCATCCGGACGTCTTGTGTGTGAAAGTGGACTACCAAGAGATTAAACAAATGGGTGCGTTATGGGAGTGTGTCGGAGCGACATTGAAGCGGATCACGGAATTGTTAGCGAATGTGAAAAAATCCAGCTTCAGATATAAACATATTCCCCGGTTGGAAGAGGCGGTCATCCAACGAACGGAACGTCCGGTGATCTTGCGGGAAGGATTAAAGGAGCAACCAGTAGAAAGGGGACGGAATGTTTGGCTGATCGATCCATCGATGTTCGAAGAGAGATGGTTGACTGCAAAAATAAGCCTGATGGAGATGCGAAGCGGAATCCATCCCGAGTGCGCTTCATTCCTTCATGAGATGCAACCAGGCGATCTGTTGGTCAGCCGAGCAATTAAACGGAAAGGTCACATCAAGGAGGTGTTGCTTTTGGTGGACCATCATGACGAGACGGAACAAACGGTGCGGATATGCATGAAACCGTATGAAGAACATCCTCCTACATTGCTCGAGGCTCTGACAAGGACGATAGGTCAATCTGCCATGTCACACGATCGTCCAATCACGGCTTGTCCTTTTGGCATATTGCAAAAGATTCAATCAGAACATCCAAAGTTGGTAGGGGTGTTGGAGAAGCCAAACTATTGGATATTTCAATGTAACCCGAAGAAATATGACTTTAAGCAGGCCGTCCGGGATGAAAACTTGAAAACTTGGCGAGTGTCAAGGTTCAAGCACCGCATCAAAAATGGAGATAAAGTGATGATGTGGTTGACGGGGTCAAATGCGGGGTGTTATGCCTTGGCGACCGTAAGGACGGAAGTGTTTAAAGGAATGGGCGATCCTGTTGAGATGGAATATGTGCGAGCGGATGATATGGCGGAAGAAATGGATCGATGTGAGATAGAGATTGACCTGGATATGACGGATTTCCCTTTGCTGAAAGAGAAAGCAGGTAAAGATCCGATTTTAGCCGATCTGTTAGTGGGGAACCCGGGAACCAATTTCCCAGCTACCCGGGAGCAGTACGAGCAGATGTTCAGCCTTGCGTTGAGAGAGAGGGAACAAAGAAGCAAGTCGGTGCCGTTGTCTTATCCGGTTTCAACTTTTTGCGCGGATACGGGCTATGCGGAAGAAGAGGTGAAACGGTGGCTGCGGGCGCTTCACCGGAAAGGGCAAGTGATCTTTTACGGGCCTCCGGGGACGGGCAAAACGTATGTGGCGCAAAAGATGGCCCGGCTCTTGGCCAGTGAGGGGGATGGGTTTTACGACATTATTCAATTTCATTCAAATTATAGCTATGAGGAGTTTATGCAAGGTTTGCGACCGGAGGCGACGCCAGGAGGGACCTTGACCTATTCGCTGACACCGGGTCGTTTCTTGGAATTTTGTGAGCGTGCGCGCGGAAAAAACGGCCTGTGCGTGCTGGTGATCGATGAGATTAACCGAGCGAACTTACCCCGCGTTTTTGGGGAGTTAATGTTTGCGTTGGAATATAGGGAAAGGGAGATTCCGTTGGCGGGAGGAAACCGTTTTTCCATTCCGGGCAATGTGCGTTTGATCGGTACAATGAATGCGATGGACCGCTCCATTGCCTTAGTGGATTATGCTTTGCGCCGTCGCTTTGCCTTTTTGCAGTTGGCCCCCCATTTTGACCAATTGCGCCGCTTCCATCAGAAAAAGGGCGTGGAAGTAAGCGGGTTAATCCGAGTGTTGGAAGAGATCAACGCATTGATGGATGAATCGTCGTTTGCGCTGGGTCACTCTTTTTTCATGGTGGAAGATCTGCACACTGTGATAGAAGACATCTGGAAAATGGAGATTGAACCTTATTTGGAAGAACTGTTTTTTGACCGGCTGGAATTAGTGGAACGGTTCCGTTGGGAGCGGGTGAAGGGATCGTTGTTGAGATGAAACAGAGAATGTGGATTGAACTGGTTGAACATGGGACGGTGGATGTTCCCCGCTCGCGTTTGTCTGAGGAAGCAGGAGAAGAGATATGCCAGAAATACGCACGATGGCTTGATCTTGAATTCCCATCGCTTAAAACGAAAAATCATTGGCGGCTCAAAGCAAAGGGGTGGATTGGCTTTCTCCCGCTTCAGAGTGGAGTGGGCATTAATATCCGGCCCCAGTTTCCGCAGGGCCATTTGTTTCAGATGTTAGAGGTCGCCTACCGATTAAAGAGTGTTTGTCTGTTTGAGGGGGACGCAACCATTGATTCGCTGGATGGATTTTGTGAAAGGGTGGCGCACCTTCTGGCTTTGGCGGTGTTGAGACGTCATAAACAAGGATTGCATAAGGAGTATGTCATCAAAGAAGAAACCTTGCCTTATATCAGGGGGCGGTGGGAGATTGACGCGATGCCATCCCATCAACATTCGCTGACATTTCCTTGCTCGTATGAGGATCTAGTGGTGGACAATGAAGAGAATCGGATCATTTTGTGGACGCTTTATCGCGTGCTGCGCCGAGGTTATTGCATCCGTTCCCATGTTGTCGCCACCATCAGAAAAGCGGTTCAAGCGTTGGCTGATTCGGTGTCCTTGCAGGCTCATTCCGCTGACGATTGCTTGCATCGGCGGTATCATCGCTTAAATCGCGATTACGCGTGGTACCATGCGTTATGCCGCTTTCTTCTTGATATGGAAGTGCCTTCGCAAGACTTGGGCCAAAACGCGTTTGCCCCCTTTTTGATTTATATGCCCAGGCTATATGAGATGTTTGTGGCGGAGTGGATGAAGTCACACTTGCCGGAGCGATTCCTATTGGCAGTGCAAGAAAAGCTGACCATAGCGAAAAAACGGAACTTCACCATGGATCTGGTCATTTATGATAGGGAAACGAACAAGCCCCTTGGCTTGGTCGACACCAAATACAAACGCAAAAGGCGTTTCTCGTGTATCCAGGAGAGGTTCAACCGATGAAGATGACGATCGGAGCGAGCACTATTGCCGTAAGCGCCATGAATTTCAGGATCGATCAGCGTTTGGACAAGGCGGGGGAAGAGTTTTTGCGTGAATTGCTGGAGGAGTTGAAGTGAGTGAAGAACATGAAAGAACGCCCCGTGAATCGGGGCGTTATGCTTAACCTTCGCATTTGACCATATCCTGTTCGATGCATTCTTTAGAGCAGTACCCTTGATAGGTTTCTTCGCACTCGTCGCAACAGAGGTGTTGTTTGTGGCAGAAGTCATATTCGCAGTTGATGTAACGATCGGTCGGATTGCCACAGTGATAACATTTCCCCACGACGGTTTCTTCCACTTGATTGATGGGAACCGAGATTCGCTCATCAAAGACATAGCATTTGCCATCCCAAAGCTGCCCTTTGACTTCCGGGTCTTTGCCGTAGGAGATGATCCCGCCCTCCAATTGGTAGACATCTTCAAACCCTTCCTCCAACATGAAGGCAGTCAATTTTTCACAGCGAATGCCCCCTGTACAGTAGGTAATGATGGTTTTATCTTTGTAATCCTTCAGGTTGTTGCGAATCCAATCGGGGAAATCGCGGGTGGTGCGAACTTCGGGACGAATCGCGCCACGGAAGTGACCCAGATCGTACTCATAGTCGTTGCGACCGTCCAGGACAATGACATCGTCACGTTGCAGCATGTTGTAGAATTCTTTTGGCGAGAGGCGTTTACCCGTTTTTTGATAGGGTTTCACATCATCTTCCAGACGCCAGGTAACTAATTCTTTTTTCGGCCGAACGAACAGTTTTTTAAAGGCATGTTGGTGATACTCATCCACTTTAAACGGCATGTCGTGAAAGAGTGGATGTTGGTTCATATATTCCATATATTTTCGCGTTTGCTCTACTGTGCCGGAAAGGGTGCCGTTGATTCCTTCCGATGCGATCAAAATGCGTCCTTTTACGCCGAGTTCCTGGCAGAAGGCGCGATGCTCATCGGCAAAGGCAACGGGGTCTTCAATCGGAACATATTTATAGTATAAGAGAACGCGGTAATCGTTTTGTTGTGTGGTCATAGATGATCACCTGCTTCCTTTCCCTGATTCCTGTAAAAAATAGCCTGCATAATAGTATACAACAGATTCGTCAGAACGCCAAATGAATCCGAGAAATGATCAAAGGTTAGGTTTGCGTTTTTTGATAAAAAGGAAAATAGGAAGTGTTGACATAATTACAGCCTTCTTGCAGAAGGGAGAATGTTTGATTGGAACTTATTTTTGGTTTTTTCGGTCTGTTTTTTCTGTTATGGCTGTTTTTTATGGTGATGATTATCGTGCTGAATGTGAAAAGGATGAAAAAACGGGGCAGAAGGAGAAGGAAATATCGCGGCGGGGGCGTTTCCCGTTCTTCTTCCTCAGGTTCAACGCCTTTCTTCCTGTTTGACAGTGATGATTATGATGATCGAAGTGGCGGCGGCTCAGATTCAGGTTCCAATTGCAGTGGAAGCAACTGCAGCGGTAGCAGTTGCAGTAGTAGCAGTTGCAGTAGTAGCAGTTGCAGTAGTAGCAGTTGCGGCAGCAGTAGCTAACTGGAAAAGCGGCTGGATACGTTGATCACAAACCCAGTGGACCATTTGTCGAGGCTTCTCTGGGTTTGTGTGTGGAGAGAAATTTCTTTGTGTGAAAAATAATTTGAATGTTATATCATTCAGTTATTTAATAAAGGTGGGTAATTATATAAAATAGGAATGTGGACATCATTACTCTATTGATTCATGTTGGTATGGAAATAGAGGAGGGGAAATACCTTGGCAAAAGTAAAAGTGGGGATTATCGGTACGGGCTTTTCGGCACAATCCCATTTGGAAGCGCTAAACCGCGTTCCGTTTGTGGAAGTGTATGCGGTTGCATCACGCAGTCAAGACAAAGCGCAAGCCTTTGCAGATAAATTTGGGGTGACCAAAGCGTATGGCAGTTACGAAGAACTGTTGCAAGATCCGGCGGTGGATGCGGTACATAACTGTACGCCAAACTATTTGCATCACCCCATCAATATAGCCGTTTTAAAAGCGGGGAAACATCTCTTGTCCGAGAAACCATTGGCGATGAGCAGTGAAGAGTCAAAAGAATTGGCGGCGTTGGCGGCTAAGAATGACGTGGTATCGGGCGTATGCTTCAACTATCGCCACTATCCCATGGTGCAAGAGGCAAGACAAGCGATCCGGGAAGGCAAAATTGGCAAAGTCCATTTGGTCACGGGCGGTTATCTGCAGGATTGGTTGCTCTTCCCCACCGACTATAGCTGGCGTCTGGAGCCGGACAAGAACGGAGATTCCCGGGCGATTGCCGATATCGGTTCACACTGGTGTGACACTGTGCAGCATGTGTTGGGACAAAACATCGTCGAAGTATTTGCGGATTTGAAAACGGTTCATCCTGTTCGCCAAAAGCCGACGACCGCTGTGCAAAGCTTCGCCAGCAACGTAACGGCGGAGTTTGAAGAGATGGAGATCGCCACGGAAGACGCGGGAACGGTATTGGTGCATTTTGAAAACGGGGCGCATGGGGTATTTACCGTGTCCCAAGTGAATGCGGGCCGGAAAAACCATCTGCATTTTGAGATTGCGGGGAACCAAGCGAGCCTCGCGTGGGAGCAAGAAAATCCCAACAAGCTCTGGTTTGGTCATCGTGACCGCGCCAACCAAGAACTGATGCGTGACCCAGGTTTGTTGAGCGAGCAGGCAAGGGGCCTCGCCCACTATCCGGGTGGCCATGAAGAAGGTTGGCCTGATGGGTTGAAAAACTTGTTTCTCAATTTCTATGAAGCGGTCCGGCTCCGGCAAAAAGGGGAGGACTGGCAAAGCCATCGCACCTTCTCCAGCTTCGCCGAGGGGCATCGCATTATGCAATTGATCGATGCGATCCTGGAGAGCCACCGTACCAAGCGCTGGGTAAGTATTGGGGATTAGGATGGCGGCGGCTAAAAAGTGCTGAGAATCACTCTCGGCACTTATTTCTTTAACAAAATAAGTTGTGGAGAAAGGAAGTGGCCGCATGAGTTCATTGGCGAAAACGCCAAGCCCACCTTATTATGCCGTGATCTTCACATCGGCGCGAATCGAAGCGGATCAGGGATATGGGGAGATGGCAGAGCAAATGGGTTTGTTGGCGAAGCAGCAACCCGGTTTTTTGGGGATGGAAAGCGTCCGGGATGCCACCGGGCTTGGGATTACGGTGTCCTATTGGGAGTCGGAAGAGGCGATTCGCGCTTGGAAAGAACATGCCGCACATCAAATCGCGCAAGAACGGGGCAAGGTCGAGTGGTATTTGAACTACGCTGTGCGCGTGGCCAAAGTGGAACGGGACTATGGGAGAATAATGGAAACGGAATAGAGCAGACAACCAGGTTACAGGAGGAATCGCAATGGGTTGCGATTCCTCCTGTTGTTCCGACGCAATACTCCGGTTATATTAGCTTGTCGTTCTCCCCAAAATGAGCCCAATAATCAGTGAGCGGAATCGACAAGCTCATGTCATAGAAATAGCCAAAGACTTCCCTTTCAAAGGTAAGGCCAACCTCAACTACTGGTCGGATAAGGCTTACAAGCAAAAAGTGTATCAACAGCTCAATCAACTTCCTGATGGTGTCTATGAAGCCAAAATTTGGTTGCGGAGCGGCGGCGGGCAAAACCATCTTGAGTTCGGCGTGGAGAATTATGACAAAAACGCTAGCGATCAAAAAGCTTCCATAGATTTAAAAGGCAAGAAAATCCCGGATGTCTGGACCGAGTTCACTGTTTCCAACATCAAGGTGACGGGAGGTTCGGCCACCGTTTTCATCTACAGCGATGCCAATCCGGATAACTGGGCCGATTTTGACAATGTCCAATTTTTCCGGGTCAAATGACATGAAACGGGTGCTTTTCCGTCAGGACAACAACCACTTTTCGTCAGGATATTGTCCCCAACAAGTTTGCAACGCAAATTAGATGACTTTCAAGCGCAAGGGGATTAACCCCAGCGCTTTTTTTCAATGGACAGGATAAATACCGTTCCCAATATGCAACATGTTGCGATCCACTCAACCAGGCCAAAGGGGACGTGGAGCCAGATCACCGACAAAACGGCGGCCGTCAAAGGCTCTGCACTGGCGAGGATGCTGGTTTCGGCGGGTCGTATATATTTTAAGCTCTCTAAGTAACATGTGAAGGCGATCAAGGTGCCAAACAAGATGATAAAGACAACGGCAAGGAGGGTGGGAGCGGTGATGCGTCCTTCCACGTCCCAAGGCGCATGAATGAAGCTGAACCCGATGCCCCCGATCACCATTCCCCAACCAATGATCAACGGGGATCCCCAGCGCGAAAGCAACGATGAGGGTTGGATCGTATAGAAGGCGAGGGCCACGGCTGAACTGATGCCCCAGAATAGCGCGGCTTGCGAAATGGACAGCTGATCGAGGTTGCCGCTGGTGACCAAGAGTAACGTGCCGACAAAGGAAAGGGCCACGGCGACAAGCTCTCTTATTCCTGGCCACTTTTTGCCCCGTACCGCAAGAAACAATACGACAAGGGTGGGGGCGACATACTGGAGCACCGTGGCGGTGGCTGCATTGGAAGCGTCAATCGCCGCGAAATACGTATATTGGACGCCGAGCAAACCTGCGAGTCCGAAGAGGATCAAACGCATGCGATCACGACGATCTTTCCAGATCGCCCAGATGGGAACCTCTTTATGCGTCATCGTGAGAAAAGTGAGAAGGAGGATGCCCGAGATGAGCAATCGAATGACGACCAGCCATTCGGGAGAAAACCGGGCGGATGCAAACAGGTACTGCGCCGTAGCTCCGGAGACTCCCCATAAAATGGCGGCAAACAGGACCAAACCATAGCCCATGGCCCGTTGGGGGATCACGAATGCTTTCATATCCATACCACCTCATTCAAATACTGAATAGCCAACTCCGGCATGTCATCGGCATTTTGGGAATTTAGACTGGCAGACCTTCCTAGAATTATCAGAAATATATCGCATTCATATATGACTGTCAACGCTGGATCTGGGTTGGATTAAAATCAGATAAAAATACGCGCAACCTCTTCTCCGTTAGAAAAGGCTGCGTATCTTGCTTCATACCAGGCACTCCGCTTTAAAGATGGTGACCGCTTGCCCCGTTAAGTGGACTCGTTGACCATTGAGATCAATGCGCAGTTCACCACCACGAGGCGAAGCTTGGTAAGCCGTGAGCGTGGTTTTGCTCAACACTTGCCCCCAGTATGGACCCAGCAGGCAGTGGGCGGAGCCGGTCACGGGATCTTCATCAATGCCGACTTGCGGGAAGAAACAGCGTGAGACAAAGTCCAATTCTGTCCCGAGCGCCGTGAAGATCACACCATTCTTCAATCCGGGGATGGCTAAGATCTCATCGCGATGGAGTTGCAACTGTCGGACATCGGCTTCACTTTTTAACACGACAACCAAATTCGCCTGATCCGTTAAACATTGCTGTACCTTGTCGCCAAGCAGGGCTATCAGTTGGTGAGGAATCTCGGTCAGCTGAATGGCGACCGCAGGAAAATCAAGTTGGATGCCGTTTTTTTTCCGTTTGGCGATCAACTGTCCACTCTTGGTATAGAAGCGAGCGACTTGGTCACTTGCCAGATATCCTTGTTCCCAGAGAATATGGGCGCTGGCCAAGGTCGCGTGGCCGCAGAGATCGACCTCGGTCGTCGGTGTGAACCAACGCAGGCGATAGCCGTCCGCTTCTGGATAGAGGAAGGCGGTTTCCGCCAAGTTCATTTCACTGGCTAATTGTTGCATCCAATCTTCCGCTTGGGGATGGGGGAGGATACAGACCCCAGCTGGATTTCCCTTAAATGGTTCATTGGTAAAAGCGTCTACCTGAAACAGTGGAATGGACATCTTCATCTTCATTTCTCCTTTAAGGATGAGAGAGGGGTATTTGCTCTTAACTCTTTCCATTTTACTTTATTTCGTGAGAAAATAGTTGAGGTAACCGGAAAATTAGGAAAAGGTGGCATAATAACGCGATGAGCCATATTGCACGACAACCCCAATTCATTCATCTATGGAAAGTGCCGATTGCGGAAGCTTCTTTATTTTTGGAAACGATCTTAAGTGAACGGGAAGCTAAAAGGGTTCGGTCTTTCCGCAAACAGGCGGATCAAGCTCGGGCCCTCCTGTCTTGTGGTCTGTTGCGGTTGCTGTTGGCGGAGGAGTTGTCCATCGCTCCCCATGAAGTGCCGGTGACTCGGGCTTGTCCCACATGTGGTGAGGAGCATGGGAAACCGTTATTGCTCCGACGGAATGAAACCAAGATGGAGATCAGTGTTTCTCATTCCGGAGAATGGGTGGTGATTGGCTTGTCCCAACAGCATCCTTTTGGCGTGGACATCGAATGGATCAAAAGGGAGGCCGATCTTGACGGACTGGTGAGGATGTCCCTATCTGAAGCGGAGCAGCAATCCTGGAGATCACTTCCGCCGGAGCAACAAATGCGTGGATTTTATCGTTATTGGACGCGAAAAGAAGCCATCGTCAAGGCGACGGGCGATGGATTGACGGTTCCGCTCCAGCATGTGCAGGTGAGTCCGGCCGATCAAGCTCCTAAGTTATTATCATGGCAAGAGCGACCGGAGATGGTGGGGCGGATCACTTGTTTTCCATTGGAATTGGATGAACAGACGGAAGGATGCGTGGCGGTGATCGGCGCAGTGGATGGTGTACAGTTGCATGACGGTCGGGAAGTGTTGGCGCGTTGGCGTCACCGCATAGTGACGGAAAGTGGGTTCTAGCAGACACAAGTGAAACACGAATAAGAGATCACCTCGGATTGAGCGTGATCTCTTTTCTTGGTGAAGTTATCTCCACTTGATATTGCAACCCATGCTGGGCTTTTGTTGCACGGTAAC
Source organism: Laceyella putida (assembly GCF_042665195.1). Classification (NCBI taxonomy): domain Bacteria; kingdom Bacillati; phylum Bacillota; class Bacilli; order Caryophanales; family Thermoactinomycetaceae; genus Laceyella; species Laceyella putida. The sequence goes on along the minus strand of NZ_JBHTBW010000014.1, from coordinate 28,449 downwards.
CGGTTCATTGCCCAATATCTGATCCAATGCCGCACGGATGGAGGAACCGGTGACGGGAAGTTCATTGCCTGGACGGGAGTCATCCAGTTGCCCGCGGTAAACACAAGCCAACTTGCTGTCGAAAATGTAGAAGTCCGGCGTGCAAGCCGCTTGGTATGCTTTGGCCACCTCCTGCGTCTCATCGTATAGATAAGGGAACGGATATTGAAACTCTTCAGCCACTTGCTTCATCTTGTCTGGTCCGTCTTCGGGATATTGCATGGCATCATTGGAACTGATGGCGATAAAGGACACCCCTTTTGGGGAGTAGTCGTTGGCCAGTCGCACTAATTGTGATTGCACATGTTTGACATAGGGGCAATGGTTACAAATAAACATGATCACTGTAGCGGTGTCGGATTTCAACTCATCAAGGGACACCTGTTTCCCTGAAACGACATCAGGCAGTGTGAATGACGGAGCAGTTGCGCCAAGCGGAAACATATTGGATTCGGTCAACGCCATGGTGAAACCCCCTTCCGGTAACTGTGTAAACTTTCTATCATTATATCATATTGAAGGGGAGCGGATTTATGTATCTGCCAGCTCTTCATCATACTTCGTCAAACCCAGCATTTTGATTTTGACTTGAATGGCATCTTCACTCAAGCCTTTTTCGCGTAATTCATTAATCTTTTTCTCTTTGCGCCGAAGTGTGTCTTCGCGTTCTTTTGTTTCAAATTCGTGGATTAGCGCGAGTTGTTCTTCTTCGGTGGGAGGGACAAATTCATATAATTCCTCAGGGCGCACATCGAGGAGATGAGCCATATGGAAGATCGCTTCAGGCCGTGGGATGGCCGCCCCTCTTGCCCACAGGGAAACTTGTTGTTTTCTTGCTCCCAGAGCCCGCGCGAGAGAGGTTTGATTGGGGACTTGCCCATAGATTTTGTACCCTTCCTCGCGTCGTTTACTCAAAATGCTGTTAATCCGGGGGATCAATCTCATAAACCAACCCTCCTTGCATGAAAGTTTTCAATTTTTATATTATCATATTTATGCTCGTATAGAGAATTATAAATATTAAATAAAGGTTCTTTTTATATTTTTGACTATAGAAAAAGAAAAGGGCCAAGAGGGATTTTGTGATTAGGGCAGAAGATTTTCTAATGAATTTAAAACGATTTTTTTAATAGGAGTGAAGAAATTTGACAGTTCAATGCCAATATACGATGTGCTTTATTAAAAAGGAAGATGAAATTTTACTGTTGAATAGAGAAAAATCTTCATGGATGGGCAGATGGAATGGATTGGGCGGAAGAATTGAGCCAGGAGAAACGCCGCATGAGAGTGCTTTGCGTGAGGTGGAGGAGGAAGCGGGTCTGCGTTTGGCAACCATGACTTATCGCGGTCGGATGATTTGGACGTTGGAGGATGGAACGAGGGGAGGCATGCATTTGTTTTGGACAGAACTGCCCGCCAACTATCCTTATCCTGCCACTCCGATTAAGATCGATGAAGGCATTCTGGATTGGAAGAAGATTTCTTGGATCTTGCATCCTGAGAATATGGGACTGGCCGTTAATGTGGTGAAGTGTTTACCGTTTTTGTTGGCGGATGGAAAAAATTATGAATTTCATAATGTCTGGGAGGGTGGGGAGCTGAAAAAGTTTGAGTTTTGTGAACTGAAAGGAGGGGAATAGAATAAATCCATATAATCATAAAGGGTGAAGCGTGTTGAGCCATTCAGTCGATTTTGGAAGCGTAGCGAAAGATTATGCCAAATGGCGGAATGACTTTCCGCTTGGGGTGTTTGACCAGTTGCGCGCATTGGGCGTTCGTTTGGCGGATCAGCGTGTGGTTGACCTTGGTTGTGGGAGCGGGGTCTTAAGCAGAGAGTTGGCTAAACAAGGGGCGATGGTGACGGGGATTGATCCTTCCCCCGAATTGTTGGCCGAAGCGCGCATCATTGACGGAGACCGCATTGATTACCGATGTGCCACCGCAGAGGGGACGAACTTGCCAAGCGCCTGTGCCGATGTGGTAACGGTATTGCGGGCATGGCATTGGTTTGACCGTCCCCAAGCGCTTGCGGAAGTGAGGCGTTTGCTGAAAAATAAGGGTAAACTGATTGTGATGGATACCATCATGGATCTCACTGTGCCGGTATGCCAAAAAACTCTTGCTATTGCCGCCAAATATTTGGGTTCTGAGGCATTGAAGCCGCCAGGCAGCCGTGCGGAAACCAGGGAACGCATCATCCATTTCCCCCTCAACTGGCATCATGAATGGCAAGAAGCCGCCTTTGCGTGTACGGCGGCGTGGGAACATCCCTATTCCGTGACATTTACCCATGAGGCCTGGAGCGGACGGGTCAGGACGTTGTCTTGGTATACCAAACTTTCCGCCGAAGCGCGCAAAGCATTCCAACGCGATTTGGAGCAAATGCTTGAGAGGGAGTTTGCAGAAACGATCATTCGGGTTCCGCACTTATGCACAGTAGTGGTGTTGCGCAAGGAGAGCGACATAAAATAGCACTCGTTAGCATCCAGTCATTTTGGAGTCATCCGCCCAAGAAATGAAATCCAATGGTGATCCCCAAAACAAAAAGTCTGTCAACCTCCCAATGTGAAAAACGGGTCAGGGTTGACAGTTTTTTGTTTTCATTCCTCACGACAAAATAGATTCCATTTATTGGACAGGTGGCCTCAAAATAGTTCGTTCCCTCTGGGCCTAATATAAATTATATTGACCGATAAGTCAGTATACGCTAAAATTATACTAACTTCATGGTCAGCATAATGGAAGGAGATGAAACCCTTGCCTTTACAACTTTATGAAAAAGAACAAATCTTGGACGCCTGTTTGGCTGTATTCGCCCGTCACGGATATGAAAAGACCACGACCGCGATGTTGGCAGAGGCGGCCGGCATATCCAAGGCCCTGATTTTTCATCATTTCAAGAGCAAGAAAGAATTGTATTTCTGTGTTTTGGATCGATGCCTTGAAAAAGTGAAGGCTGAACTTCGCTTTGACGATCTGCCGGAATACAGGGACTTTTTTGAAGCCATAGACCAATTCAGCCGCATCGAACTTGATTACTTTAAAAAAAATCCCGATGAGTACAAATTGTTGATGGAAGTCTATTATGCGACGCCGAAAGAACTGAAGGCGGATATTGAAGAAAAAATGGGTTTACTGATGGCCACCAGGAATAAGGTATTGGAACGTTTGTTTGACAAAGTCCCTCTCAAAGAAGGCGTGGACCGCAGGCAGGCATTTGAACTGATCCGGATCACATTGAAACATTTTGAAGACAAGGTTTTAACGGAGGTAACGGATAAAACCAATTTGGATGAAAAATATATGGAACGCATAATCGACGAGATGAACCGTTTTCTGGCCATGATCCGATATGGAATAGAACGGTAAATACAAAGGAGGGATATTCCGTATGCCTTCATATGTACTTGGATTTCAGGAGATCGACAAAACCAAGCGCATGCTTGTCGGGGGAAAAGGCTTAAACTTAGGGGAATTATCAAGGATCGAGGGAATACGGTACCGGAGGGTTTTTGCGTCACCACCGAGGCCTATAAAAAGACCATTGAACATAACAGGGAGTTTAACGCGTTACTGGATCAACTGTCGCTACTGAAGGTGGAAGAAAGGGAAGAAATCAGTGAAATCAGCAGAAAGATCCGTAAGATCATCGAAGAAGTGGAAATCGACCCGGACATCGAAGAAGAGATCATTCGTTATCTCTCAGAGCTTGGCGAGAGGCAGGCTTATGCCGTACGTTCCAGCGCCACGGCCGAGGATTTACCGCTTGCTTCCTTTGCAGGCCAGCAAGATACGTATTTGAACATCATAGGAAAAGAGGCGATCTTGCGGCATATCGGCAAATGCTGGGCGTCACTGTTTACAGATCGGGCCGTGATCTACCGCATGCAAAATGGATTCGACCACCGCAAGGTCTACCTGTCTGTCGTGATCCAGCGGATGGTTTTCCCACAGGCTTCGGGGATTTTATTTACAGCTGATCCCGTCACCTCCAACCGGAAGGTGTTGTCCATCGATGCCAGCTTTGGGCTTGGCGAAGCGCTCGTCTCCGGCTTGGTGTCTGCAGATAACTATAAGGTGCGTGAGGGAAGAATTATCGAGAAGACGATCTCCACCAAGAAATTGGCTGTTTATGCATTAAAAGAAGGGGGTACAGAGGAACGGGAGATCGAGCCCGACTGGCAGAATAAGCAGACACTGACGGATGAGCAGATTTTGCAATTGGAGCGTATAGGTCGAAAGATCGAAGCCTATTTTGCCTGCCCCCAGGACATCGAATGGTGCTTTTTTGAGGATACGTTCTATATCGTGCAGAGTCGCCCGATCACCACTTTATACCCGATCCCCGACGTGAATGATGGGGAGAACCGTGTCTATATATCGTTTGGCCATCAGCAGATGATGACAGATGCCATCAAACCATTGGGGTTGTTCTAGGTGATCTGCTAATGCACAAAGCCGGTGGAAGGCTGTTTCTCGATATCACGCACGATCTGGCATCGCCCATCGGCCGAAGGATCGTACTCAGTATGGGTATGAACGATCCTCTGATGTGGAACGCGATCTTGAGCTTAATGAAGCGGAAGGATTTTGTCAAATCATTGCCGCGCGGCAAGAGGGTTTTCAGTATGCGTGCAATGATGCGCACAATGGGACTATCTTGGGATCTTCTTATTGAAGTGATCAAAATCTTGATTAAAATCTACCGAAAAAACGACGTATCGATCATTCAAAATCTTATTTCCGAGATCGAGAAATCGATAAGAGATCTTCAGCAAAGAATCGCAAACGTATCTGGAGATGAACTGTTTGCATTTATTTTACAGGACCATCATCAATTGAAGAAAGTCATGTATGATCCACGAGGCGGTGCTGCGGTCAGTGACGCCCTGAGGGCATACCTTGAAAAATACGGCATGCGTTGTTCCGGGGAGATCGATATCACCAAGCCCCGTTGGCTTGAACAGCCAACCGCACTGATCCCCATGATTCTCAGCAACATCAAGAATTTTGAACCGAATGCGCGCAATGTCAAATTTGAGCAAGGACGGCTGAAAGCCGAGCAGAAGGAGCAGGAGCTTTTAAGCCGTTTGGAGCCGTTGCCGGGCGGCAAACGAAAAGCCAAAAAAACAAAGAAGATGATCAGCGTTTTGCGCAATTTTATTGGCTATCGGGAATATCCCAAGTATGCCTTAATCAAACGGTACTACATTTATAAACAGGCGTTGCTGAAGGAGGCCGAACGGCTCGTGGAAAAGGGCGTCATCAAGGAGAAGGAGGATATCTACTATCTGTCGTTTGAGGAACTTCGGGAGGTCGTTCGCACAAACCGGCTGGATTACAGTATCATAACCGAGAGAAAAGAGGAATACGGGGTTTATGTGAAGTTGACACCCCCGCGGATGATGACGTCTGAGGGCGAGGTCATATTTGGCGAATACAACACCGACAATATCCCCCAGGGTGCCTTGGTAGGCATACCCGTTTCATCGGGCATCATCGAGGGCCGCGCACGTGTCGTTTTAAAGATGGAGGACGCCAACATAGAGGAGGGCAATATCCTGGTAACTTCATTCACTGATCCCAGCTGGACGCCGCTGTTTGTATCCGTCAAAGGCTTGGTGACGGAAGTAGGCGGGCTTATGACCCATGGATCCGTCATTGCGCGCGAATATGGTCTTCCGGCAGTCGTAAGTGTGGAAAACGCCACAAAGCTGATAAAAGACGGACAGAGGATCCGTGTCAACGGAACGGAAGGGTATATAGAAATACTGTGATTTTTGTAGTCTTACCATTAGCTTTTCAGGAAAAATAAAATTACCGACTCCTTAACGTATGAGGAGTCGGTGATTTTTGTCTAAAATATGTCTAAACGTATTCCCGAAATGATACGACGATCCCGAATATGCGCGAATTTTCTAATGCTCGGTGCTAAAAGTCCTAATCATATTAAGGAGTCTAATCATACGTTTGAATCGGTCTTGTCCCATTCTAAGACACTGGCATGTTCCGAACTGGATTACAGTGGACCCATTGTAGTACCGGAAAAGTAGCACAGGCTTTATAGGAGTTTTTTTAGATAAGTATTTGGTATTTAACGGGTCATGGGCGTAAAGCTGAACCAACATTTGTAAAACAACCTGCGGCTGACCCCCTTAAAAAAGTGAAAGAGTAAATCCAAGTCTTGAAGAAACCCTACTTTCTTTTCAAAAGGTCGGGTTAGTCCAATCTATCACGAATGGAAAGAGTGGGAGAAAAGATGTTGTGGGAGGACAGAGTATGTTTAAATCATCTACTTTTTGGGCTTGATAATAATGTGCATTATGCGCCTGCCTTATGGCAGACAGACTAAAACGAATCAGATTGTTGACAGCCGTAAAACGACTTTAGAAATATTCCTACTTTCTCTGTTGTTCATCGGGATGATAGTCATTCCACTAATCTATGCTTTCACTCCGTTACTGAGTTTTGCCGATTATCAGCTTGCATCTTGGGTGGGATGGATTGGAGTAGCGGTCTCTGTTGTAGCTCTCTGGCTATTTTGGCGTTCCCATGCTGATGTATTTCTTGCGTGTGCCGCGCGAAGAACAAATGATGCTCGATCAGTTTGGAGAAGAGTATCAATCTTACAGATTTTTGCTGGCTGAAAGCCCACGGTTTCAATCGTGGGATGAAAGACGGCGTTGCTCGGTATCCCCATAAAGGGGATGCTTAGAGCAACTATTTTTTATCTTTTGATGTTGCAGTTTGCGGATCGAACGGTTAGGATCTGGATATGGAACAAGACGACAGAAGAACAAGAACAATGGTCTCTTTAATCAACTATCATTTTGTTTTCTGTCCGCGCTATCGAAGAAAAGTACTGGTGAAATGAAGTAGAAGAGCGATTCAAGGAACGGGTGACCGAAATTTGTGAAGATGAATGGTTGATTGTCGCTATGGAAGTCATGCCTGATCATGGTTATTTGTTCTTGAACGGTCTTCCCACTCATTCACCATCGGATATCATGGCAAAAGTGAAAGGAGTGACTTCAAGAAGACTGAGACAAGAATTTAAGCACTTGTCCCATCTGGTAAGTCTTTGGACACGTTCTTTCTTCGTTAGTACAGGAAATGTATCAAGTGAAACCATTAAACGCTATGTAGAATCACAGAAGACAAGGGGATGAACACATGCCAACCATCACACTACGCTTAGAGCTACATAAACCAACCCAAGCTAAACAGCAGATGTACCAACGAATGACCGAGATGAATACGGAATTTGCGAACTGGCTACTCACACATCCAGAAGTGAACAAAGCAACAAGTAAGATATTCAAAGAATTTTCTTCTGAAACGTTCCCTTCTGCTGTCACGAATCAACGATTCGTGAGGTGAAGTCGCAAATGAAAAATCAAGAAGCGAAGACCTTTAAGAAGATGTGGTGTTGCTTTAACAATCAGAATCTAAAAATAGAGAAAGCGGGAGCTTTCTACACGGTTGCTTTTCCCACTCTAGAAAAGAAGGTTGGCGTTCCTGTAGTGGCTCGTCCCTTTCAACAAGCATGGTTAGAACGAATCATAGCGGGTACTGCCAAGCAAGGAGCCGGAAAACTCTACAAGAAGAAACAGAAATGGGTTCTGGCTATTGCCATCTCATTTGATGTGCAGAAAAGCCAAGATCAAAAAGCGATGGGAGTAGACTTAGGTCTGCGCTACTTAGCTGTAGCCAGTGTGGGAACCCAGTCTTTTAAAGGAAATGAATGTGCTTATACTCGCAGGCGCTATTCAGCTAGGCGTAAACTGGGCAAAACCAAGAAACTTTCAGCAATGAAGAAGTCAAAGAATAAAGAATCCCGTTGGATGAAAAATCAGAATCATATGATCAGTCGGCACATTGTCAACTATGCACTCGCCCACGGTGTGGGTGTCATTCGCATGGAAGACTTGACCGACATTCGCAACAGAGCCAAATCTAAAAAAGAAGCAGGGAGAAATCTTCACTCATGGGCGTTCTACCAACTCAAAGAATTCATCCGCTATAAAGCGGAGATGGCTGGGATCCGCTTTGAAGAAGTCAAAGCGGAATATACCAGTCAAACCTGCAAATGTGGACATCGTGAAAAAGCGAATCGAAAGGGACTTCGCTTCCAGTGTAAGCGGTGTGGCTATACCTGCCATGCAGACTTAAACGGAGCAATCAATATAGGTAAGGCGATATCTGGACTCGCCGCCGCGTACTGGTCATAGGTACGCCGCCCATATGGGTACATGCAACGATGTTGTAGAACTGTATGGGATGGGCTGATGAGACAGCCCTGAACTTGGAAGTTGTCCAAAGCAGAAATGGATTGAGGACATTAACTATCCAAGAATCCCACGGCTTCAGCCGTGTGGAGTCTCAAATGAATAGAACAGGTAGAATGATTCCACGCTGGTTTCAGAAGTAACTATTTGTGAACACCTCGTTCAGTGAACGGACATTTACCATTATTTGGGCAAATTGCGCTTTGTCGTTCAGTTGCTGGTTCTACCCCATTAGCGTTTGATTTACCTATATTAACCCGATGATCAGCCCTAAGCATGGTTGAAAATCGGGTTTTTGGTTACTCTTGATTCTTAGCGTGGTTAATCCGCGTGTTTCTGTCGGAACCCCCAAAACTAATTTTGTGGTACCGAAACATGGGAAATATTTTCCTCTAACCTAGTATCAGTTCAACAAATGGTATAATCGATTAAATAACAACCATTGGAGTGAATGATTAATGGGCATTGACGAGAACATCATGAATCATCTGTATCAAGAAAGGAAAACTCCCGATCTTCCGTATCAACCAGGGGACAAGATTTCGGTACGCATTACGAAATTGGTAGACTATGGTGCGTTTGTGGTAACGAAAGATCAGTATCTGGCCTCGGGCCTCATTCATATCTCCCAAATACCAGAGGGGTTAGAACTACAAACCATGCAGATCATTGAAGCGGAAGTCCGACAAGTCAAAGATGATAATAAGTTGGAACTCAGTCTTTTGCATCATGATAAAAAGGAAAATCCGTTTAAAGTACTGGCCAATATCAAAGAACCATTGCCGGAGAAACAGGCGCCGGCTGACGAAGTACAAGAAATCATCCAATATCTCTCCAGGGAATTCGGCTTAGTGTCTGAAGAGTCGAAACAAAAAGTCAAAGAGATGGTAAGGGAAATGGGGGTGTTCCAGTTCACAATGGCTATGACAAAGACACTCCCTACATTCAAGCGGGACCTTGTTTATCATTTTCTCAAGGAGATGGAACAAGGGAGGGAATATCCTTGACCCGGCTCGCTTCCGCTTTACGCGGCATCTACGGGAACGATTAGAGCAACGGTTGGGGAAAAGATGGTGTGGCCGAGACATTGATCAATTAATTCAGGAATGTCAGGTCCTACTTCAAACAGAAGATCATCTGTATCTTTATCATTCAGGTGAAGATATTCGGTTTCCTTGTGTGAGGGACGGTGACCAGTGGGTGATCAAGTCGGTGATCGTACAAGGGATGTGGATGGAAGCGAAGTGATAAACGTAAGGGTGAAAGGAAAGATCTTTTAATGACCTCACATAGTGTGAATATCTAAGTGAACCCTTTCAAGATCGCTTTAATCATGATAAGAACAGTTTAACGAAGAGAAGAATGGTGCTGAATTGACCCAAAGACAAAGAACGAATAAAACGGCAGTTGTATAAAGATGATGTCTACCGTGACGATCAATGAGCTGGTATTACCCCAAAGTCTTTTGTGGCCGTTTTTATATAATAAAAGTCGCCCCGAAGGACGACTTGGCTATTTTTTACTTTTGGATGAATCTATTATCTTCATATGAATATTACTATTATTAGGCAAATGGGATCGAGCCGTTTCCTTCATTAAAATACGCAATATTGTATACAAAATGCCGAATAATCGTCTATCATGTATACATGTTTGTATTCTTCCGGCAATTCAAAGACAAGCATTGACATGTTGAAACTGAGCAGGATAAAAAAGATGTCTGTATGGGTGATTCCCCGCGCGAAATAAAAGAGGGTGAGAAGCGGCTCTAGAAAATTGACGCCTCCCCACAAGTTGGCCCAAAACAGGCACCGCACGTTATGCTTCGATATCGACATGGTTGTTCAGACCCCATTCTGTTGTGATTGGTGTGTTCGATATTTCTTTGCCGTCCCTGTCGGAGTGGTTTGATCATCAAATGGGTCATGGCTGAACAACCGCCGCTAACAAACATAGTCGCGTTTTTGTCTTGCCCACGCGGAAACTATGTTCTTCCGCTTTTTAGCAGCGGTTTTTTCACCTCGCTTGTGATGGTTTTGTTCATTGCGGAAGATGTGTGGGATGATCGAAAATGACCATTTCATACTATAATAAACATTTCATTTGCAAGTCATTTTTAAAAATGCGGATGGAAGCCAAAGTTATTTGATGTTGTGAAAAAATCTTTTCCCCTCTTGCGGCTTGGCGAGCAGGAAACATAGGTGAAATCGAGCTTCGTGCCGTCCTCTTTTTTTATGCGAACGAAAACATGTTAATTTTTATTCGTTTAGGGAAGTTTAATAATGAGTAAAAAAGGGGAGGTTACTGATTTGACCACTGTTGATTATTCGCCAAAGAACACCGTTCTTGAAATGGATGAGCACAATAGCCGCATGAAGTTGTTGCACTACAAATCCGAAGACATCGAAGCTTTGGCGAATCACCTGGCTGAATTGGCGGAAGAGAAAGATATCGGGAAAGTCATGATTTACGCGGATCCGGATGATACGAAGGCGTTTGAAGAAATGGGTTTTGAGAAAGAAGGGGAGATCAGCGTTTTTTTCAACGGGGAACCGGCGGTGATTTTGTCCCGCTTCATCGATGGCCGCCGCGCGGTGGAAAAAGATGCGGAGAAGAAAGATGAGATCGTCGAGTTGGCCGAGCGGAAAGAAACCATAACGGAGCCGCCGGAGCTTGATCCTTCCTTTACTTTGCGTCATGCGACAGAGGAGGATGCGGAAGAGTTGGCTGCGTTATATCGCACCGTATTTGAAACCTATCCCACGCCCGTGCATGATCCCGAATTTATTAAAAAGTGCCTTCGCAACCATGTTTATTTCTCCGTTGTCACCCACAACGGGAAGATTGTGAGCGCGGCTTCGGCGGATGTGTTTACCCGTTACAATTGTGCCGAGATCACTGATTGTGCCACACATCCTGATTACCGGGGCAAAGGCTTGTTAAGCGCGATCATTTTTGATTTGGAGAAGCGGATGCGGGCACGGGGGGTGCCAAACTTGTTTTCCCTTACGCGCGCGGTATCCGTCGGGATGAATATTGTGATCTCGCGCCATGGGTTTGAGTACAAAGGGCGCCTCATTCAAAACAGCCAGATCGCTGGCCGGTTTGAGGACATGAATATCTGGGTGAAAAAATTGGATTGATATAGGAAAAAATGAAATGGCTCAGTTAAATACGAAACCAAATGGTTGTGTTTGCGCCCTTTGCGTAACCATTTGGTTTCGTATTTTCTGTGGGTGCGTGCTTTTGGGTATATAGCGTTAAGACGTCATGGAAATCATATCACTCAAGCCAATCGATTCGCTTCAATCATGAAAGACTTCTCCTGTTTCCACCGCTCTTAACATAAGCTGGATTTGTTCTCTTGTCACCCTTTCCGTGGATAACTCGGGTAGGGAATCCGTTGAATGAAAGGCGACGCCCTCGGTTTCGATGCTGGTCATCGGTTTTCCGCCGACCAAACGGCACAGCACAAAAATCTTATAGATGTAAAAGGGGGACGGTGGATGTTTGTGGCGATTGCGATCAAGTACAGCCAACACTCGCTCCGTCTCCACTTCGTAGCCCGATTCCTCGGCCACTTCCTTGATGATATTTTCCCTGAGCGATAAACCCGGTTCCGCCCATCCTCCCGGCAGTGACCATTTCCCATCGCTTTTTTCTTTGACAAACAGCAGTTCTCGTTCTTTCATCACAACGGCTCTTACATCCACCTTGGGTGTTTGATACCCGGTTTCATTTAGAAACCATGTTTTCACGTTTTCCACAGGCATGTCTATATAGTGAGAAAGCATGTGGGCGCTGATCTCACTTAATTCCTGAAAGCGTTCAATATCAAATGGGTCGCGGCAATAAGCCAACCCTGATTGGGCAATGGCTTGAATGCGTTTGGCGGTCTTCAGCCAAAAAGGTTCCATATTCATTCCCCCTGCCGGAATTCAGATGATCGATGCGATTCCCAAATAATTCGTGACGCGAAGTGAGTTTGCCTTCCATGTTTGTTATATTAACTATATAAGAAAATCCATGGCATGGGAGGGAAGAGAGGGAGATTCGTCGGATATGTGGGAGCGGACATGGAAGCGCGAAATCTTTGAATAGTTACGCGGCGTGACCATGAGCACCTTTTAAGCATCTTAGATAAGGAGAGAACTTATGATACGTATTCATCCGTTGAGTCAATGCACTTGGGAAGAGGCGTTGCGGTTGTGGAACGAAGCTTTTTCCGGTTACTTCCTGGATGTGTCGATGGCGATGGAGACATACCTGAGAAAGTGGGTGAATGAATCGCTTTCACCGGAGTTGTCCCTGGTGGCTTGGATTGATGAGAAGCCCGTTGGATTTGTGATTAATGGCATCCGATCGATCAACGGGAAGAAAGTGGCTTGGAATGGGGGAACGGCCATTGTGCCGGCCTGGCGCGGCAAAGGGATTGGCCGGAAATTGATGGAAGAAGCGCTGGTTTTGTATAAACGTGAAGGGGTGGAGCTGGCCACCCTGGAAGCGATTGCGGTCAATCAGGCGGCGATTCGCCTCTATGAAAAATTGGGATATCGCATAGTGGATCGCGTCTCTTTTTATCGCTCGCCTGAATCTCTGACTCCGATTGAGTCGACCCGGTCCACTTATCAAATCGAACGGATCGCACCGATCCAAGTGTCGTCATTGCCGTTTTATCGTCATGAGGCCACATGGCAGACGCAGTGGTTTTGCCTGCGGGATGGGGAAGCGTGGGTGGCGAAAGATGACCAGGGGCATGTCGTGGGATACGCGCTCGTGCGCAAAATGGTGGATGAACAGGGGAAACCGCAAAAAGCGGTGCTCTATCAGGCGGAGGTTGAGCCTGGCCGGACGGATGAACGGGAATGTATCCAATGTTTGCTGCAAACGGCATTGGGGCCTGTATCTGCTTCGTGTGAGCGGGTGATTGTGAACTGGCCTTCCACCAAACGCGCCGGTGCGGAACTCATCAAGCAGTTGGGGTTTGAGGTATTGGTCGAACAGGTACAGATGGCCAAAGAAATGGCGGAGTAGGTTGGCGACGAGGGCGGGGCTGGCCCGTTTGCCCCGGTCCGAACGTTGCATTTATGTGAAAGCGGTGTAACATTAAGCTCAGTTGGTTGATATCAAGAATGGAGAGGAGGAGGAGATGAACGTTCAGATCACCCACAAGGAACCGAAACGCATTCTCAATCCGACCGGAGGATTTTTGCAAGGATATACTCATTCGCTAAACCCCTATGCCGGATGCGTCTATGCGTGCTCGTATTGCTACGTGCGGCGGATGCCGATTGCGCTGTTTCGCAAGCAAGAATGGGGGACATGGGTGGACGTAAAGCAAGGGGCGGCGGATCGGTTGCGCGCAGAGATGGGCGCAGCGAGACGGAAAGGAACCGTCACCATCTTCATGTCTTCCAGCACCGATCCGTACCAGCCGGTTGAGGTTCAGGCCGGCATCACCCGCGCTCTTCTTGAAGTCTTGGTGGAGGAAAAGCCGGATTTTTTGTTCGTGCAGACCCGGAGCCCGTTGGTGACAAGGGATATCGATCTATTCTTGCGATTGAAGGATCGGATTCGCATCAGCATGACAATTGAAACCGATCTAGAAACGATCCGCAAAAGGTTTACCCCTGCCGCCCCGCCCATTGCCGCGCGCCTGCGGGCATTGAGGCGAATCATCGAGCACGGCCTTCCGGCACAGGCCGCATTGGCCCCGGTGCTTCCCTTCAGTGAGGAATTTCCCAAGACATTGGCGGATATCGTGGATCGTGTGTGCGTAGATGATTATTTCACCGGTGACGGGAGTGGAGGAAGACGGACGGAGAAGCTGGGCATTCGCCAGAGATATAAGGAGGTGGGCTTGGAAGAGTGGTACGGGCCCGATGTGCATCAGAAGGTGGTGGAGCGTTTGCGTGCGGCGTTTGCGGATCATCAGATCTTGCTTAGCCAAGAAGGGTTTTTGCCTTAAGTCAAGGAGATCCATCAGTGATCATAGATCAGGGGTTCGCTGTCGGCGCCTGGGACGGTTCTGCTTCGGTGTGGGTTGCAAGTGCGGTGACAGACGGGCGTTTTCGGGCGTATATTGAAGAAATACAGAAATCATGGAGTTGGACAGAAATTAATCTCAAACCTGTTGGGTCGGTTGGGGGGGATCGATATCAACAGCCACTTTTGTGAAGAAGAACTCATTCTTTTTACGGGAAAAGCGGGTTTAATTACGGAAAAATCTGAAAAATGATGCATCGAAAAGGGAGATGAGTGGCCAACTTGCATATAAAAATATTGCAACGTTACAAAAGAAGACTTTTGTAACCTAATAAACCATTTTACTTGCGATTGGATAGGGGATGTTTGGGGATGTACGATGCATGTTGATCCAGCTTATCGCGACAGGGGACTGAAAGAGCAATTGGTGTTGCTCTGTTCAAGTGGGGCAGAGAAAGCGGCGCGCAAGAGGCTTATTTGGCAAGTGCATGCGAAAAACGAGTCGGCCCTCAACCTTTATCGTAAGTTTGGTTTTTTGGAAAATTATATGTTTAGACATATTTTAGACATTATTTAACCGATCAACAGGTCGGGCTGAGTTTCGCCGGAATTTTTTCCTCTGCCATTTCCAGCCGGATCCGACACTCATACCATCTGGCCAACGTATCGCCGATACCGACAATCGTATACTCTAACGGTCCATTTAAAATAATACGGGGTTCGACCAACACCAAAACCCGAACTGATACGGTGAACCCTGGTACAGGATTCGACCAGAGAAAAATAGATCGCCGGAACCTTTAAATATTAAAACTAGTTTGCATAGCAAACAAAAAGAAAAATCATGCGTCAATCCGCAAGCGGCTATGCGATTCAGGGCAGATGAAGGCAATGCAGGTGTTTCCCTTATCAAATTTTGCTTGAAGTGCTAGAAGATTCCGGCTTACAATCAATTTGAAGTCATCCCTATATGGGAAATATCGAAAACAAGGGTGATACCGATTGTCAATAACCTATTCTGAAACATGGGATTTGGAGAGCATTTTTGCAGGTGGAAGTGAATCATCCGCTTTGCGGCGCCAATTGGAAGAATTAGAGCAAGCGTTGCCTTCCTTGAAGAAGTACATAGAGTCACTTGAACCGACGGTGTCTGTGAAGACATGGCATGACGTGGTTCAGACATTGCAGCGGTTGGGGAGCTTGCATGCAGAAGCGCGTTCTTTTCTCGATTGTCTGATCTCACAAAATGTCAATGATGAGAAAGCCAAAGTCTTGTCGGGCAAATTAACCCAAATCGGGGCGGATTACGAAGCGACCATCACCGCGCTGGAGAGCAAAGCGACGCAAGTATCGGAAGAGACGTGGCATCAAATGATGGCAACCCCCGAGCTGAATCGCATCTCGTTTGCCTTGAACGAAATGCGCCAACGGGCGTTGGAGAAACTGGCTCCGAAACAGGAAGAGTTGGTGGGCGACTTAAGCGTGGACGGTTATCATGCGTGGTGGGAGATGTACGGCACCATTGTGGGACGGATGCAAATCCCGTTTGAAGAAGGGGGGGTGACGAAACCGTTGTCTGTCGGACAACTTTCCAATAAATTGGTTAGTCCTGAGCGGGAAGTTCGTCAGCGGGCTTTTGAAAAGTGGGAAGAGGCATGGCGAAAAGAATCGGATCTCTGCGCGGTCACCATCAATCACCTGTCGGGTTATCGTTTGCAATTGTATAAACACCGCCAATGGGAAAATGTGCTGAAGGAGCCCCTCGACGTGAACCGGATGGAGGAGCAAACACTGCAAACGATGTGGCAAGTGATTGCCAAGAACAAGCATCGCTTGCTTCCATATATGGAGCGCAAAGCGAAACTGTTGGGATTGGATAAACTCAGTTGGCACGATGTCCAAGCCCCCCTGCCGGGAAATAAACAAACCGTTCCTTATACGGAAGCGGCGCAATTTATCATTGAACAGTTTCATCAATTTAATCCGGATATGGCCGCTTTCGCGCGGATGGCTTTTGAAAAAGGTTGGATTGAAGCGGAGGATCGCCCCGGCAAACGGCCAGGCGGGTTTATGACGGAGTTCCCGGTGAGCGGCGAATCGCGCATCTTTATGACCTTTAGCGGGACGCCAAACTGCGTGTCCACCTTGGCTCATGAATTGGGGCACGCTTATCATACGCATGTGATGAAAGACCTGCCGCTGTTTGCGCAGCAATATGCCATGAACGTCGCTGAAACGGCTTCCACCTTCGCCGAAGTGATTGTAATCGATGCGGCGATCAAACAAGCGGCCTCCAAGGCAGAGAAGATCGCCCTGCTGGCGGATAAAATCCAATCCAGCATCGCTTTTCTCATGGACATCCATTCGCGTTTTCTCTTTGAAACCCGTTTTTACGAGGCGCGCAAGCAGGGACCGCTCAGTCGGGATCGGCTGTGTGAGCTGATGGTGGAAGCGCAAAAAGAAGGCTTTGCCGAAGCGCTGGCGGAGTACCATCCGCACTTCTGGGCATCAAAGCTACACTTTTATGCGACAGACGTTCCGTTCTATAACTTCCCTTACACATTTGGTTATCTGTTCAGTGCGGGAATCTATAACCGTGCCTTGCAGGAGGGGGCTGGCTTCGCGTCCAAATATGTGAACCTGCTTCGTGACACCGCCAGCATGACGGTAGAGGACTTGGCCAAGCATCATCTGGGCATTGACTTGACCCAACCCGATTTCTGGCAAAACGCGGTTGATTTGCTCATGGTCGATGTGGATGAATTTTTGGCTTTGACCCAAGTGTAGGAGACAACCCGGGAGTGTTTGAAGCCTTCCGGGTTTTTTAGTTTAAGGCAATGGCTTGCCATCGTGATTTCAGTCTTGAGCATCGATTCGGCTTTGTCGGAAAAGATCGTTTTTTCTATGCGTTCTTCTTGACTTTTCGAAATGCGAAACATTACTATTTTAATATAAGTGGATATGTTTAATAAGTTGATGATAAATAGTAAGCATAAGCGAAAAGGAGGACTTATTCATGGATAAGTCTGCAAATCTGTTTAAACCAATCCAAATCGGTTCGTGGCATTTGCGTACCCGGACCGCGATGGCTCCGATGACCCGTTGTTTTGCCGATGACCGGACGGGTGAAGTCAATGCCGCGATTGCTGAATATTATCGCAAGCGGGCACAAGATGGCATCGGCCTGATCATTACCGAAGGAACCCTGATCAGTCCCCGGGGCAAAGGAAATCCAGGTGTGCCCGGCATTTACACCTCCCAACAGATCGAGTCATGGAAAGAGGTGACGGATGCCGTGCATGAAGAGGGTGGAACGATTATCTGCCAGTTATGGCATGTGGGTCGTTTAACGCATCGCGACTTACTGGACGGGGTCTTGCCGCAAGCACCTTCGGCAATCGCGGCGCAGGGCAGAGTGCATCGAACGGACAAACCTTATGACATTCCGGAAGAGATGACGGAAGCGGATATGATTGAGGTGGTTAAACAGTATGCGCAAGCGGCCCGGAATGCGCTCCGGGCCGGGTTTGACGGAGTGGAGATTCATGGCGCGCATGGTTACCTGATCGATCAGTTCGTGGCGGAAACAAGCAACCGACGAACCGATCGTTATGGTGGCGGTATCAAGCAACGCCTGACCTTTATGAAAGAAGTGACGGCAGCCGTCATCGAGGCGATTGGCGCGGACCGAACCTTGATCCGTTTTTCGGAACTGAAGGTGGATCAACCGGAATATCGCTGGCAAGATCCCGTGGAGACGATTCAAGCTTTTGTGGAAATGTTCAAGGAAGTGGGCGCGACGATGATCCATCCTTCCACGATGCAGTTCACCCACAAAATCGCCGGAGGCAAAACACTCCATGAGTGGGTGCGAGAGTATTGGGACGGCGTGATTGTCGGAGTGGGCAGCCTTGATCCTAAGACGGCCGAAGAAGCGCTCGCCGCAGGTGTGATTGACGTTGCCGCTTTCGGACGCCCGCTACTTTCCAACCCCGATTTCCTGCATAGGGTTCGCAGTGGAGAGCCGCTTGTGGAGTATGAGGCCAAGGTTCATTTGCCGGTGTTGACGTAATCCCGGCGCAAGTCAACAAGGGGGTTCTACTATTTTGCTTTACAACGGGCAGGAAGCACTGATCACCAATCAGATCGCTTCTTGCCCGTTTTTATGCAAGGAGGGGAATCACTTTTTCAAGGAAAACGGTGCCAAAGGAAAAGGGATCATCAAGATTGATTATTAAATATTTAAATAAATACTACTATATTGAATTGGGTTATCTAACCTATTAAAATAATATTACATATTGGTGAAATCGTTTTCGTCAAATGAAAAAAGAGATTGATCGCTTATTTTTTCTGTTTTTATGAAACCGTTTGCACAAAAAGGAGGAAAAACATGAGAAAGGTTGCTTTGGTCAGTTTGGTGTTCGCCTTGGTGTTGGGACTTGTACTGGCCACAGAGGCACCGCATGCCACCGCGCTTACCCCCGTTGATTGGCAAGAGAAAAGCATCTACTTCATTATGACGGACCGTTTTGCCAATGGTGATGCGACCAATGACAATTACGGCGGATTCAATGCGGACAAAAACGATCCACGCAAGTACCATGGCGGGGATTTTCAGGGGATCATCAACCAATTGGACTATATCAAGAACATGGGTTTCACTGCGATCTGGATTACCCCTGTTACGATGCAAAAGAGCGCCAATGCCTACCATGGCTATTGGACATATGATTTTTACAGCGTAGATGGGCACCTGGGCTCAATGGCCAAATTGCAAGAGCTGGTGCAAAAGGCGCATGCGAAAAACATCTCGGTGATGCTGGATGTGGTTGCCAACCATACGGGTGATTTCCAACCCAATGGCTATGCCAAAGCGCCGTTTGACAAATATGATTGGTACCATCACAATGGCGATACGCAGGACTGGAATGATCAATGGTGGGTGGAAAATGGAGATATCGCTGGATTGGATGATTTAAATCACGAAAATCCGGCCACAGCGGCTGAATTGAAGAATTGGATTTCTTGGCTTGTGCAAACCACAGGGGTGGACGGCTTGCGGGTTGATACGGTGAAACACGTGCCCAAATGGTTTTGGCGCGATTTTGACGGGGCGGCTAATACTTTCACGCTTGGGGAGGTATTTCACGGAGATCCCGCCTATGTTGGGGATTACACCAATTATTTGGATGCCGCGCTGGATTTCCCGATGTACTACACGATTAAAAATGTGTTTGGCCAGGATCAGTCGATGTACCAAATCAAAGACCGTTATGCGCAGGATTATCGGTATAAAAACCCGCTCACGAATGGATTGTTTATCGATAACCATGATGTGCCCCGTTTCCTCAATGAAGCCTCCGGTAGACCGGGCCAATCCTGGGATAAGTGGCCTCAGCTAAAAGCGGCGCTAGGCTTTATCTTCACTTCCCGCGGCATTCCGGTTGTGTACCAAGGCACCGAGCAGGGCTTCAGTGGGGGAGCAGATCCTTATAACAGGGAAGACATGGTGTTTAACGCCAATCACGAGCTATACAATTATATTGCTAAACTGAATTACATCCGCAATTCACATCCCGCCCTGCGCAAAGGTTCCCAAAAAGAGAAATGGGTGGATGATACGTTCTATACTTTCCAACGTTCCTATAATGGGGATGAAGTGATTGTGATGATCAACAACTCTTGGAACACCCAAACGCGCACCGTTCCCAATATCGATAATATCGCAAGTGGAACGACGCTGTTTAACCGGATGGGGACGGATACGGTGACGGTGAATAACGGATCGGTTTCAGCGACGCTTGGTCCCAAAGAAGTGAAGATTTTCACCAAATAAGCGATCAACCGCCCGGAGAAAATGCCGGGCGGTTGTGTTTTTGCATGCGCTGGCCATGATAACCTTTAAGCCAAGGAGGAAATGAGTTGAAGCTTTATCATATCAGTGAAGACCCTGGAATCACCTGTTTTAGGCCCCGCATCCCCAAGTCGAATCCTGATGCCGCTCCTGCCGTTTGGGCCATCAACGAAAAACGCGCTCCACATTATTACTTTCCCCGCGATTGCCCTCGGGTCTGCTACTGGGTGTCGCCTGACACAACGGAAGAAGACCGGGACAAGTTTTTTGGTCATACCTCTGCAACGTGGATCATTGCCATTGAAAAAGATTGGTTTGCGCGGGTGCGTGAGGCGCAATTGTATCGTTATGAGCTTCCCCCTGAGACATTTCGCTGTATCGATATGAATGCGGGTTATTACATTTCCCAGTCAACCGTCACACCAACGACAGTCGAACCATTGGGTGATTTGTTGGCGAGATTGATGGCAACCCGTATTGAATTGCGCATCACTCCATCGCTGTGGCCACTGGTTGAAGCGGTCCCGGCTTCGACGGTGGGGTTCTCTATGATCCGCCTGCGAAATGCCGGAGGTCGATAAATCTCAATTTTGAAAAAGGAGGAGTGCCTTTACCCGGAATTCACCAGGTAAAAGAGCGGAAGGAAGCTGCACGTATGCGGTAGCTTCCATGCTGTTATTGATTGACAAACTTCAATATCTCATCTGCCGCTTTTACATAGCCGCCCGCTTCACGAAACGACTTGCCGATCCGTTGGGCGTTTCGTTTGTAGACCGGATTGCTCAACGCTTCGCCAACGGCGTTTTTCAATGTGGCCGCATCCAAGTGATTGAAGTCCAATAAAATGCCGGCTCCCAATTGTTTGACGCGTTCAGCCACAATGGGTTGGTCATTGACCAGGGGGAGCATGACCAATGGAACGTGATAATACAATCCTTCGTGCGTGCTGTTCATGCCGCAATGCGTGACGAACGCATCCGCATGGCGCAGCACATCCAACTGTGGCACATAGTTGCGGACAATAAAATTGTCTGGGAACGGTTCAAGCTCTTCCACCTTCAAATTGTTGCCAATGCTTAACACCACAAGCGCATCGAGGTCGTTTAACGCTTCAAAGCACAGACGATAAAACGCAGGATGGTTGTTGGCGATGGTGCCCAACGAAATGAAGACGACAGGTCCTTCTTTCAGTTTATGGATCGGAAAATCCCCTTGGTCTTTTCGGTCCGCGATCGAAGGGCCCACAAAGAGATAAGGAGCACCCGACTGTGGGACATCGCCTTGCAGATGCTGGGAAGTGAAGACAATGTTCAATTCTCCTTCGCACATCATGGACTGCGGCGGAGGGGCGAGGGCGATTCCGTATTTTGCTTCGATCCGTTCTTTGGATTGCAGGAATTGCTCTTTCATATGGTTGAACCGTTCCATTAAGTGTTTGTTTTTCTCTAGCATTTGCTTCATCATCCGGGAGGGTGAGATGGAAGCGAAAACGGTCCAAGTCGAGATGGAAGGGAGGTTGAGGCGTTTGGCAATCCATGTTCCGGCCAAAGTCTGCGCATCATATAGGATATAGTCATACATTTCGTGTTTTGTCTCTTCTAAGATCTTGTCGGCGATGGTTTCCATCATTCCTAACATGTCCGGAAATTGGGTGGATTGATTTGGTTTAATAAACATGCCGTTTTTCACAAACCGTTTAAGGAGTTGTTCCATATCGACTGCGGTCGGACGAAACTCAGCACCTGTACTTTCGATCTTCGCTTTGAATTTATTGTTGCTGTAATAGACGATTTCCTCACCACGGGTAACCAGTTCCCGAACTAGGCCGATCGTGGGGTTTACATGACCTTCGCCGAAGGGGGCAACATACAGTGCTCTTGCCATTTTATCCACTCCTTATTTCTGTAGCAATAATACTTTACTATAAAGATATTGGGACAAAATTGATTAATTGTTAAAGTAACTTTATAATAAAGATACTTTAATACCAATATATATAACGAATCAAAATAATACAATGCCATGGTGCAGGAAAATGTTTCAGGTTTGTAAACAAATTAGAGAAGGATGCTATAATGAAAAAACAATGAACCCTGTGCCCAAACAACTAAGAGAGGATGAGGATAATGGGCTCTGACTTGAATTGGTATGATCCCCAGTTGCAACGGTTTGACCAGATTTCAGAGCGGTTTGCTCAATATATGAGTAAACAGTTTGATGAGTTGCCATATAAATTGACGCCGGTCAAGTTTGTGCTGTTGCGCACGGTTTACGTTAAAGGGAAATGCATGGTGGTTGATTTGTCGCGACAAGTGAATTTGACTTCGGGAGCAACGACGCTCGCGTTGAATAAATTAGAGCAAGAAGGGATGATCGTCCGCACGCGTGACCATGTGGATCGGCGCATTGTCTGGGTTGAGCTGACTGACGAGGGAAAAAGCATTGTCGAACAAACTGTGAAGCGGCGCCAGCAGGTGATCAGAAAGATGCTGGATGTGTTGACCGTTGAAGAGCAAGAAATGTTTATTCAACTGATGGAGAAAATTTCCGTGAAAATCAGTCAAATGTAGCTTGGGGATGATTTTCCAAGCTTAGAGCGAAAAATATCTTTGTAATAAAGTTAGTTTAGTGATAAGATATTCGCGGATAGAAAATAGTAGAAGTGGATATTGTTTTCTTATTGGGTAGGAGGGATATGCATGAATCAAAAAGAGATGGCCGTCGATCCATTGCTGCCTGAGCCAGTGCAAGCCACTCCCAAACGGGGGGTTTTGCTCGCCGGTTTGATTGTGGCCATGTTGTTTGCGGCCTTGGACGGCACCATTGTCGGGACGGCCATTCCGCGTATTGTTGGGGAATTGGGCGGGTTGAGCTTGATGTCGTGGTTAACGACAGCGTATATGCTCACATCCACCACGATTGTTCCGATCGCCGGTAAGTTGGCCGACCTATTTGGCCGCCGGGTGGTTTATGTGTCTGGCTTGGTGATCTTCATTGTGGGTTCCGCCTTGTGTGGGGCAGCCCAAACGATGGAAGGGCTGATTTGGTTCCGTGCCCTGCAGGGATTGGGCGGTGGCATTATGATGCCATTGGCTTTGATCGTGATTGGGGATATGTTTACAGGCAAAGAACGGGCCAAATGGCAAGGGGTGTTTGGCGCGATTTTTGGATTGGCTTCTGTCATCGGCCCTCAAGTGGGTGGATGGATTGTGGATGCGGTGAACTGGCGTTGGGTGTTTTATATTAACTTACCAGTCGGTATTGTGGCGACTGTGCTGATTTTCATCGGTCTTCAGAGCAAGCGCACCGAAGGGCCGGTGAAGTTGGATATCGGCGGTATGATCACTTTGATCGTTGGAGTGGTCAGCTTGCTGTTGGCTCTTTCTTTCGGCGGAAAAGACTACGCCTGGGATTCTTGGCAAATCATTTCGCTTTTAGGTGTCGCTCTCGTGTTCTTAATCGTTTTTGTGTTGATCGAATCCAGAACAGAAGAACCCATTTTGCCCATGCATCTGTTTAAAAACCGTATTTTTACCATCATAAACGGGTTGGGGTTTTTGATGACCTTGGGCATGTTTGGCGCGATCACCTTCATTCCGTTTTATATGCAAGGGGTGTTGGGCGTTAGCGCGACGGATTCCGGCACGGTCATGACGCCGATGATGATTTCCATGATTATCACCAGCATGTTGTCTGGACAGCTGGTATATAAAGTGGGAATCAAACCGATGATGTTGACCGGAATGGCGATCATCATGGGTTCCTTTGGTTTGTTGATGACGCTAAGCTTAGACAGTTCGCAGTATCTCGCCATGTCTTATCTGGTGTTGATGGGGTTGGGCATGGGGCTGGTCATGCCGAACATTACTTTGGCTTTGCAAGAGGCTTTCTCCAAGGAAGAACTGGGTGTCGTGACCTCTTCCAGCCAATTTTTCCGTAATATGGGCGGAACCTTTGGCGTGGCTATTCTCGGTTCGGTATTAAACCACCATTCGACCCAATTATTGAATGAAAAGCTGGTGCCCGTCTTTCAGAAGTTGCCGGCACAAGTGCAAGGGATGCTTGCGCCGATGAAGGAAATGATCAATACGGATCCGCAGGGGTTATATTCGATGCTCTTCAGCCCCGAAGCATTGAAGAAACTGCCAACCCTCTTGCAGCAACAGATGGTGCCTGTATTGAAGACCACCTTGGTTGATTCATTGTATTATGTTTTCTTTTATGGTTTACTTTTTGCCGCACTTGGTTTTGTCCTTGTCTTTTTCTTGGGTAAAATCAATTTGACGCAAGATCGGAAGACAGCGCCATAACAAACGCGAGGTGATCCACCTTGCGTTTGTTTTTTTGATGAAGGAAAAAGAAAAGGGCGCTCTGGCCATGGGAGCACCCTTTGTCGGGAAGATTTATTCCGTTTGTGATCCGGTTAATGTGTCCAGCACTTCAGATACGTTTAACCCGGTGATTTTATCTGCATAAGATTCAGCGAAGTTATGTAGCTCCACCACCACATCTTCGGGTTTCGAATCACCTTCCAGATGGATGGAACTGATTTGTTGCAATAAAGAAGATTGTGGTTTGGCAAGGGTAACCGTTTGGTCACTGTTAATTTCCAGACTGTAGGGAAAGAATGGGATACCGTAAAAGTCCGTTCCTTCAATCGATTTAAGGAATAGCATATATGACTTCCCGATGATCGGTTTGATATAATTTGGGTCGGTCACAGTCAGTTTACCGTTCAGGTCCAGGTTTTCCAGTTCTTTGGTTTTCGGGATGTTGACCAAGATGGTGTCTCCCTCATCGATTGTTCCTTTGACAACCTGGTTGACTTTAAATTGATATAATTCGCCTTTGTGATAGACAACAGTGGATTCTGAACTAGGGTTTTGGGGATCTCGGGCCGAATTGATTGTACGATCCAATTTCACATATTTTCCTACAACAATGGCGTTTGATTTATCCTTCATTTCCTCCAAATGAAAGGCCACATTCAGGGAACCATCGACGCGAATCACTTTCGGTTTATTATTCAAAAAGTGAATGCCTATAAAAAAAGAAGTGACGGCGATGGAGACAAAGATTGCAAGACTTGCCCATTTTTTACCCATGGGTTCCCCTCCTTCAGTAGATATAGTCGAGTCCATTGATGTCATCTTCTTGTGGAGTGGATACATTTGGTGTATATTTGTACATTAACGTAGTGGGATAGTTATTGTCGTCCAAACCCAAGATATGTCCCAACTCATGACCACCAATTTTAATGGATTTTTCGTATGTAGTCGTATATTCTTGGTTCAGTTTGACTATCCAGTAATCCATGCAATTGTCCCCGCCGGATGAATAACCCGCATATCCGTTCCAACCATCCGCCTCGCGATAAGAATCAATCACGCCGCTGGCGGTGCTGTCACCGACAAAATTTCGATAGGTTTGAGCGGCATGCCAGTTTTTTATCGCTTGGCTTGTCCCGGTTTGATGATTGTAGGAAATGGAACCGCCCCAGCGGAAATAGACAGGATCTGAACATTGTTTTTTGCTTGTGACGGAGAAAGCAAAAACATTGGAAGTATATAGCGCAGCAGAGGTCAGGCCTAAACAAATTGCAAGGACGATGCCCAAAAGCTTCTTCACTGTCGTTTCTCCCTTCCATTTTGTCTTGTGCGAGCTTATATTAATAATATATAGAAAACCTATAGTAAAAGTCTATCTCTCCGTTTGAAATATTTACATACTTTTAAATATAATTATCATAAAAAATAGACCACCTTGACATTAAGGGGGCGTATAGGCGTCTTTTATCGTGTTTTGGTCCGTTTCGGAAACGGTGGCAGGGAAGAACCTGCGGTTGTTTTTTTATCGAATGATCCTTTTTTCTAATGCAACCAAAAGGGGATGGTCGTCGTGGCTTGAACCGCTTTCGACATGCCCATTGGGAAGGAGGAGCTAAAGTTATCATGAACATTCGTCCAGCGGCGAGGATCGTTTTGCTTAATGAGCAAAGCCGCCTACTATTATTTAAAATGGAAGATCAGTTCGTCATCAGTGAAACAAATCCGGATGGCAGACCCGTTTGGTTTACAGTGGGAGGCGGACTGGAGGAAGGGGAAACTTACGAAGCCGCCGCCAAACGTGAACTGTGGGAAGAAACCGGATTGAAAGACGTGGAATGGGGACCCTTCGTTTGGATTAGGGAAGTGGATGTGGTGTTCAAAGGAGAACTCACCCGATTTGTTGAGCATTACCGCATCGCCCGCATGAAAGGTACCGAGATTCATTTGAATCACCTCACTGTGGAGGAAAAACAAGGTTATCTCACGCATCACTGGTGGAGCATCGACGAATTGAGGGAATCGACAGAGCTGATTTTTCCAAAGAAACTGGCTGAACTATTGGAGCCCATATTGGAGGGGAAGATTACAAAGACCCCCATTTTGATCGATTGACAGGCTGAATGGCTGGAAAATTTACCATGGCCACGACATCAGCACATACAACTGTTGGCGAAGTCACTCAGTTGTACGCCTTAGCGGATGCGACTCGAATCAATTATCACATTAAACTGGTTTGCAGCACATACCATTTCAACGGATTATGATGAATCTCAATGGAACAGTAGACCCAGTTGGGAAAGTTAAATCGTCACATCGAGGAAACGACATCCGGCACTCAGGTGGTCAAGGCGTTCAATAATGAGGAAAAGGCGACATACTTTGAACGGTTTCGTTCCGGAACCGATTAAAAAAAGAGCGGGAGAAGCTTCCCGCTCTTTTTATGCCGCTTTTGCCGGTTTCACTTCTTCTGTTTTGTTGAAGATGATATTTAATGCGATTGCCATCAAACTTCCCAAGACGATTCCGTTTTCCACCACCACGCGAACCATATCAGGCAGTTCCTTGAAGATGGTGGGAACGACGGAGGTGCCTAGGCCCATCCCTACGGAACAAGCGACGATGAGCAGGTTTTTGGTTTCCTTAAAGTCAATGACCGAGAGAGTGCGGATGCCTGACGCGATCACCATGCCAAACATCGGAATCATGGCCCCGCCCAAAACCGCATTGGGGATGATCGTGGTGACCGCCGCCACTTTGGGCAACAAACCCAGTATCATGAGAATGATGCCGGCGGCAATGACCACGGTGCGCGACTTCACTTTGCTGAGGGCGACCAAGCCCACGTTTTGCGAAAAGCTGGTGTAGGGGAACGAGTTGAACAATCCCCCGATGATAATAGCCAAGCCCTCTGCCCGCAAGCCTTTTTTGATTCGTTCACCCTCTAATTTCTCCTCACAAATGTCGGCCAGTGCCATGAAAACACCCGTGGACTCAATCATGCTGACAAGCGCGACCAGGGACATGGTGATGATGGAAGAAACATGAAACTCAGGCACACCGAAATAGAGAGGCTGCACGATGCGGAACCAACTCGCGTCGGCAACGTGGGTCATGTCGACCCGGCCCATAAAGTAAGCGACGACGGTGCCGAAGATCATGGCGATGAGAACGGAGATGGAGCGGACAAATCCCTTGCCGAACCGATTAAGCAATATCACTGTTATGAGCGTAAAGAGTCCGAGAAACAAGTTTTCCCATTGTCCAAATGTGGGAGCCCCTTGTCCCCCGGCCATATTGTTCATGGCGACAGGGATCAGGGATACGCCGATCGTGGTGATGACCGACCCGATCACAACAGGGGGAAACCATCTCATAATCTGTGTGAAGAATTGCGAGATGATCATCACGATGATACCAGATGCGATGACCGAGCCATAGATGGCAGGCACCCCTTCCAATTGTCCAATCGTAATCATGGGGGGAACAGCCGTGAAGGTGCATCCCAAAATGATGGGGAGCTTAGCTCCGAAGAAACGCCCGCCGACCACTTGTAACAACGAAGCAATCCCACAGGTGAATAAGTCAATTGAGATCAAATAGGCCAATTGTTCGGGATTCATCTTGAGTGCACCGCCCACAATCAGGGGAACCACTACCGCCCCGGCATACATAGCCAAGACATGTTGGAATCCAAGAAAGGAAATTTTCCATGCGTTTAATTTTTCCATGATGACCCTCCATTGACTGTTTCCGAATAATATTGCCTATATCATAGCACATTGTTCTGGTTTTGTGGGGAGGGAAATTATAATAAGAATATTAGTTTAATACTGGATTGTACGGGATGAGAGGGGATTGCCGCCGAAACAGGGCGGCTTCTTTGTTTTGCGTGCCCAGCAAGCCGTTAATTGCTAGTTGGTGAAAGTCCAACCGAGGTAAGAGCCAAGTCGCC
>NZ_JBHTBW010000013.1:0-56894 GCF_042665195.1 Laceyella putida | reverse complement strand
AAGAACGTGTCCAAAGACTTACCAGATGGGACAAGTGCTTAAATTCTTGTCTCAGTCTTCTTGAAGTCACTCCTTTCACTTTTGCCATGATATCAGATGGTGAATGAGTGGGAAGACAGTTCAAGAACAAATGACAATGATCAGGCATGACTTCCATAGCGACAATCACCCATTCATTCTCTTCACAAATTTCGGTCACCCGTTCCTTGAATCGCTCTTCTACTTCATTCACCAGTACTTTTCTTCGATAGCGCGGACAGAAAACAAAATGATAATTGATTAAAGAGACTGTTGTTCTTGTTCTTCTGTCGTCTTGTTCCATATCCAGATCCTAACCGTTCGATCCGCAAACTGCAACATCAAAAGATAAAAAATAGTTGCTCTAAGCATCCCCTTTATGGGGATACCAAGCAACGCCGTCTTTCATCCCACGATTGAAACCGTGGGCTTTCAGCCAGCAAAAATCTGTAATTTTAACATCTTAAAATCAGAACAGCCTTTGGAGGAAAAAAACTTTATACTAATTAATGATCAGCTTAATAAAGGAGATGATTATTATTAAAGAAAAAAACAAAAAGGATTCGGCTGATAAACTTTTTGATTTCGGTGCTAACGTTACAATTGTGGCTATCAGTGTTACAGTAGTTTTGATTGTATTTGGCTTAGTATATGAGTTGATGAACTAGTTAAATTCAAGAACAAAGGTTAGAGCGATGTATTATTTGTTCTAACCTTTGTTCTTGAATTGAAGATAGTTATAGTTTATTACTTTTATCAAACGGTAGCCTGCTCCCATTTCTCAATACAAGGTGAATGCTTCAAAAAATTTTATAGTCGACCTCCTCTCTTTCCCAAAGATTGATTGTCATGTCACTCACCACTCAAATATTCCGCGGCCATATACTCCAATGCTTGCCACTTGTTTTTGTTACTGATCTCGCTGGATGATATCATTTTCTCAACTGCCCGATTTATTACTTCAGCCGTGGCGGATGGGATCATTGGTCTGTCATAACCAGCCGCTCCTGCGGTAATTCCCACTCAGAACACGGTATTTCCCTCTTCCGTTAGATGACAAAAAGGAACAGAGGTCACCCCCCATCCCTTTTCACATTCTCCACTAAGTTTTGGAACGTCTCATATTCTTCATGAACCTTGCATTCTTCTCCAACAGTTCACACTCATCAATGAAGATAACCTTTAACTTGAAAGGACCCGCGATCGCTCATTACAACGAGATTACGCCAAAGCCAAGGTGAATTGCCCGACATACTGTAAAAATGCAGTGAATCAACGGAGCATGTACGGGCTACAACAACGGAGAAAGCAGGCGAGCACCTTGCTCAATCATGCGCTGCGAAAGGGAGCGCCGTAGCATATCTTCGATTCGCAACGGTATGGAATCAGTGAGATCACGCTCAAATTGCTCCGTAAGTTCCCGCGCCACGTCGGCACTGTACAAGATTTCGCACACCTCGTAATCCAGGCGAAAACTTCTCATATCATAGTTTGCTGCACCTACTTCGGCAATCTCCCCATCGATGATCATCAACTTCGCGTGCAACACACCTTTGTCGTATTGGTAGATATGCACACCGGCTTCCAACAATTCTCCGTAGTAGGTGCGACTTGCAAGGCCCACGATTTTTGGAACGACGTGGCGGGGAACCAGTAATCTTACGCGCACACCACGTGCCACGGCTGTCTTTATCGCCATGATGATATCTGCATCGGGCACAAAGTAGGGGGTGGTGATGTCAATGGTCTTAGCCGCTTGTGTCAGGCAAATGAAGTAGGCCTCCCGAATGACTTGAGTAGGAATTCCAGGATTGCCCTCCAAGGTCTGCACGTACGCTTTCTGCAACGCCTTTGTGCTCGGGACGGTATCAATATCGCTACCATCCATGGTGCCCAACTCAGCGCCACATTCTGCCGATAATCCAGAAAGTGCGGATCTGCCGGGTGGAGTGATGTTCTGCGATATATGACTAGGACGTTGAATGGTTTTTCGCGTATCCTCAATTTTTTTGTTCGAGCGTGTCCTCATCTTCATCCGTTCTGGCGAAGCGATATTCCAATGGGCGTCAAAGACAGCCTGCAAATCGTCTGCAACTTCACCTGCGATTCGTAAATGAGTGTCGCGCCAGAACCCTACGTTCGGCTTCAATCCGGTATACTCATCCCCAACGTTGATGCCACCTGTAAAAGCTTCCTTTCCATCGATCACGACGATTTTACAATGATCCCGATAATTCCAATTGGACAATACCCAAGGAAAACGCACTGGAAAAAATGTACGGCATTCAATCCCTGCATCCATCATCCGAATGATCTGACGCCGCGGAAAGTTTCGGCTCCCCCAACCGTCTCTTAAAAAGCGGACCCGCACACCAGCCGTGGATCGTTCGATCAGCAGATCCGTGATGCGTCTACCAATTTGGTCATCCCGGTATATGAAATATTCCAGATTAATCGTTCTTTGTGCGTTCTGTAGCGATTCAATGAGCTTCTCGTATGTTTCCATACCGTTCATGAGCACCTGAACTCGGCCAGTCCGAAGGCCATGCACGGTCAAATGCCGTAAAGCATGAGCTATGACCGATGCTGAGCGGCTAAATGAATCGGGCAACGTGTCGGACTCGTTATGCGGAGAAGTCAGTCTTTCCCGACGCATGCGCATGGAATGGGAAGTGCTGAGATAGAGTGCGAAACCGATGACAGGCAAAACGAGACCGATGGTTAACCAATTCAAAGCCTTGGCCGGCCGGCGTACCTCGCGGATCGCTACGATTAACATAAAGAGTGAATTTATTAGGTACAGCCAAAGAATCCACACCAACTGAAATTCCTCCTTTGTTTCCTCTAATATGTGGAAACTGTGACGAACATATACGCTTGGAATTCCAATTGGTGCGCTCGAGAGCCGATCGTAATATACGGATCATCTGGATTTGCCGGATTTGAGTACGATTAAACTTCCGATAGCCGTTTACTTGGTCCCGAGGCAACGAAATCAGCCTTTCGTTTTCCCAATGCCGGATGGCCGAACTTGAAACACCTGTTAAGGTGGAAACCTCCCCAATCGCCATTTTCCTCCCAGTTCGAACTTGTCAAGTTCCTCGTTTTCCAAGATCCGAACGGCTTTCTCCGTCATCGTTTTATCTTGGTGGATACGCGCCCGCTACTTGTTAACGAGCCAGAGCGCGTCGTCCACCTCTTTCCTTTGCACTTTTCGCAAAACTTCCTTTGTGATATTCATGCCGAAACCAGGGAGCATGGCCCAAATGCATTCAAAATAAGCCATGTGTTCTTCGGTGTACATCCGATAGCCATTTGCTGCGCGCTCGGCAGGAGGAACAATTCCCCAACGCTGTCCGGAGGGGAGGCACAAAGGCTAAGGCTGGCGTCAATATTGGGCTCGGGACTGACCGGTGTGCTCTATATTTTGGACGAACCGACGGCTGGACTACATCCGAGAGATACAAAAGGATTAATTCGAATGTTGAACCAATTGCGAGATTTGGGGAACACTGTGCTGGTTATTGAACATGACGAAGAGGTGATGCGGGCGGCTGATCACATCATTGACATGGGGCCAGGAGCTGGCGGCTTTGGAGGAAATGTGGTTGGTCAAGGCGATTGGAGGATTTGCTGGGGTTCCTTCGGCCACGACGGTTCCCCCCTAATAACCGAAACGGCGAAGCTGCTCTGTGAAGTGGGACTTGGCTACTTGAAGTGGGGACAATCCGTCAATACGTTGTCTGGCGGCGAAGGAATAACCGACAACGGGGCTGCACACCAGGGATGTAAGGCAACTGCTCGTTACCCGGATCGAAGCGTCTTATACTGGCCGATTTCTGAAAGAGAAATTGGGAATCCGCTCTTGATGAAAAACCCCTGGCGCTTGGTAAAGAACCAGGGGTATTATATTTCACGATGCTCCGGTTATGCTGCTCATCTTGGGGGTCGCAGTGGCATCAAGGTGTGGCTTTTCGGGTAGGATAAATTACCAAACAAATGGGATCAGTCTATATTTCACCTTCTTCTTATAATCTTCGTAACCTTCCAATTCATTGACCAGCATTTTTTCTTCACCAATGATCCTGCCCACTAAAACCATAACAACAATTAAACCAATGATTAAGCCGTACATTGAACCCAGCAGCAGAGGCGCCCCGAGGATCATTAACAGACAGCCAAGATACAATGGATGTCTCACAAAGCCATAAACCCCTGTGGAAATTACATGATGTTTGCGATCAGTCTGTATTCTGACCAATGTTGAAAGAAATGTATTTTCAACAGTTGCTTGATAGATTAGATATAAAGCCGGTAATAATGCCAATCCTCCCAAAACCTTTAACCACACCGGAAAGAACGGTGACCATCCGAACCTTTTTGCATCTAATGGCATGATAATAAGCCAGACAATGGCCAGTAAATAAATTCCGGTTAGAAGATACTTATCCCACTGCTTTTGGTTGTCAGAGCCGGGCAATTTAGACCTCTCCGCCAGCAGCGCGGGATCGTACCGGTACAAATAAATCATATTTGATAGGACCATCGCATCAAACCATAGGCTGAAAATCCAGCCTTCCAGCCAAAGCCAATTCCCGGACGCAAACAGAATTACTGCGGGAAAGATTAAAATGGTAACGAGCGAACTGAAGATAAATCCGCCTACCGTCATTTTTTGGTTTTCCGTTGTCATAATGAAACCCTCCTTAATAAGCTAATCTTCCGGCACGCTCATCTGCCTCGTCACAATGACAAATTGCGTCGGTGGAAAACCATCGCCGCAAGGAGGAACAGCACCATCGCGGTAAAGCCCAAACCTACCGCCGTCCACAAGATGTCTTCTTCTCCACTTGCGAGACGTACCGGTTCATACAGGCAAAAACAGTGATTGCACCATTCCTCCCAATCCAATTAGGGAAGTAATTTGCCCCACAAGGTTTGACGGTAGATGATGAGAAGAAGTGAGATATATAGAAAGAAAAGGCAACACTAGCATGCCCATTCGATTGATCAAAGTCCCCCCACACAAAAACCAAAACGATGATGGAAGTGTGAGTAATGTCTGCTTCATCTGAGAACCAAAGTAAAATTTCATCTGAATCACTCCTTTCTCAATCTATAAACATTTGTATTAGAATAGTTACTGGTGATGTCTAGTTACCCCCAAAATGAAGTAGGTCGTGAACAATCGGACCAAAAAAAACAAACCGGCTGTCCCTTATGTTAAACGGAGGTATTGGACATGAAGCACTTAAATTTGACTTATGAAAGACTACTTGAGATTTTATTTGAGGTTTGGTCAGAGAAATCGAGTACAAAATATTCTCCAGATAATCCAGCACTTGGACAATGTGGTGTTACAGCATTGGTTGTGAATGATTTGTTAGGTGGTGAAATTTTGAAAACTCCATTATCAGAAGGCTGGCACTTTTATAACAGAATTAATGGTCAGGTATATGGTTTTACTGCTTCCCAGTTTAGAGAAGAAATTCAATATAAGAATATTCTTTCTAACAGAGATGAGGCCTTTGCTGACACAAATGAACAACAATACAATTACCTCAGACAGGCTGTTATTAACAGAGTGAACGAGTCTTAGTAAAGAAGAATCTGAATCGGCGTTGCGTCCTATTGGCCCAATATTCGTCTGTTCATTAGATGAGCTAAGCGGAGTGGAAACGGATGCACGGACGTTCTTAGGAAGAATGAACGACAAGGTAGCCTGTTTAAAGCAGGCTACCTTGTCGTTTCGTCCCTCCTCACCCTTACGGTTGGGCAGACCGCTTCACTACCAGACACCCCGAAATCCCTTATCCGTCCAAACGTTCAAGACTCCTGTCAAGATAGGCTTGTTTCATGGCGCGCCGCTGAATTTTTCCGCTGGACGTTTTCATCATTTTCCCTTGCGGAATTAAAACGAGGTCATACACCTGCAATTCATGGCATTCGGAGATGGATTGGCGAACTGAGCGCAACACTTCTTTTTTGCTCAGGGACAGCCTGCCAGGATGCACCGTTTCCGGTGGCTCGGTGTCCAAATGGTAATGGCGGTTCAATTCGGCCACGATAACCAAGCGCTCCTCCCCTTTTTCCAAAATGGAGAAAGCGGCCGAAGCATTCTGAATCAAAGCGGGATGGCTTTGTTCCGCCGTGAATTCCAAGTCTTGCGGATAGTGGTTTTTGCCGCGGATAATGATGACTTCTTTCAAACGGCCCGTAATGAACAGATGGCCGTTATGCACATACCCCAAATCCCCCGTCCGCAAAAACGGGCCTTCCCCCGTGTCCTTTATGCGCACGTGGAACGTCTCCTCCGTTGCGTCAGGACGGTTCCAATAGCCTTGGGCGACGATACTTCCGGCCACCCAGATTTCACCCACTTCCCCCTCACCACACATTTCCCACGTTTCCGGATGGACAATCCGCACCTGGGTATCGAACCAGGGATGACCACAACCGACAAAGGTCAGCGTTTCCTTGGTGGTTTCGTCAGCGGCCACCACTCGATCCTGTTTGAGCGCTTCCGCGTCAACAGTATGGAACCGCGGTGGATCCTCCACCCCGGCACCCGTCACCATCAAAGTGGTCTCAGCCAGTCCGAAGGTGGGATAAAACGATTCCGGTTTGAACCCGCAAGCGGAAAATTTCTCGATAAATCGGGCCACGGTGTGGTGCCGGACAGGTTCCGCGCCGCTGAAGGCGATCTTCCAATGGCTTAAATCCAGCGTTTTCATCTGTTCGTCCGAAATGCGGGCGACGCAAAGATCGTAAGCGAAGTTGGGAGCGCCACTGTACTCCGCGCGATAATCGGAAAGAGCTTTGAGCCAGTGGTACGGTTTTTGCAAAAATTCGACCGGTGCCATCACGATGCAAGTGGCACCTGTGTAGAGAGGTTGCAAGATCGTGCCGATCATGCCCATGTCATGATACATTGGCAACCAGGTGACGACCGTCCAAGAATCTTCACTTTGCGATCCCGTGTGCAACATATGAACATTGCTTACAAGATTGGTATGGTTTAGGACCACGCCTTTGGGGGAGCCGGCCGAACCGGATGTGTATTGCAAAAAGGCAGTCTCCGCTTGATCGATGGAAATCGGATCATACCGGTTTTCTTCCGTGCGGGTGATCTCGTCTGAGGCCAACCATTCCAAACCGTCCAATCCCCGAACGGAGGAAAGGCGCGTCTTCATCCCTTTAATGATTTTGGAAGTCGTCAACGCCACGTTGGCTTTGGCGTCCACCGCAATCGCTTGCAGACGGTCGACATGTTTGTTCGGCGGGTAAGCGGGAACCGCGATCACCCCGGCGTAAAGACAACCGAAAAACGTATAGATGAAGTCCAAGCCGGAGGGAAATACCAACAGGGCCCGCTCGCCCCGTGCCACTCCTTTTTTTTGCAAGAACGATGCCACGATCCGGGCTCGGGCATCCAATTCCCGGTATGTCAGGAAATGGCTTGTTTCCCCGTTGACCAAGTAAATAAAGGCTTTCTTGTCCCCATACTTTTCCGCTTGTTTTTGAAGCATCTCTACCATGTTGGAAAAGAGAGGAGATGGCTGATTCGTGCTCATCCTAACACATCCCGTTTTTTACTGGAATTTCGCATCCCGTGTGTGGCCAAATAGCCGATGACAAAGGGTATGCTCCTTGACGCTCCCGCTTCGCTTGGCCGCTCGGCCTTATTCCGTTCGAATGGAGCGAATACGGCCACATCGACCACTCCCCTCTCAAGGCGGCAATCAGCCGACCGGTTTGATTGATCGTTTGGCTTATCATTGAACTGCAAAGGAGAGTTCACCTTTGGCCACCACTTTCTCTTCCACTTCGGCTTCCGCTTTCACGATGGCGCCGATGGAGGAATCGCGGATGACGCTGATCGTAATTTTCAATTGATCGCCCGGCATGACGGGGTGAAGGAAACGGACTTTGGTGGAAGTCAGATAATACAAGCGCTCTTCCGTCGCTTCCGGTTCCGTGAAGAGGAGGATGGACGATTGCGCCATCGCCTCGATGATCAATACTCCCGGAAATACAGAGCGTTTGGGAAAATGGCCGAGAAAAACCCAATCATTTCCACTGATATTTTTGAGGCAAACAATCTCTTGGCGATATACACGGTGAAGCACTTTGTCCACCATCAAAAAGGGAATGTCCTGTGGCAGGGTTGATTTAATGGTTTGAAAATCCATTACGCATCTCTCTTTTCCACCAGAATCGAATGATATCGGCCAAACCAATCCACATTGGGAATCCAATGGAGCCCGTCCCCACCGGTCTCCAAGGCATACATCGCTTGAATCATGCCCGTGATGGTGTACAGTTCACCCAGAGAAGAATCCAGCCCCAGCAAGTTCGCGTCCGGGAACAGCCTGTTCAGCAAAGCTTTTTCCCCTTCCACGCGTCCGCCCAAGCAATCCATATTGGCGTGGACATGGGTGACTTCTTGCGCAGTAATGCCCGTTTCCCGCGACAACTGCTCCCACAATTCGAGATAACTCTCTTCCGATAGCGGCGATTTCGCCTGGTTCACATCAGGGTCAAACACCGAGGAAAGGCCACGGACGGTTCCCCAGATCCGCGCGCCCCGTTCCTTGGCATGTTCGTCCGATTCCAAGATGAGGACGCCGGCCCCTTCGGTCAAGACGGATTCCTCTCCCGCCTCAATGAGTCCATTTTCTTTAAACCAGGCGACATACTCATCCGACAAGGACTCGACCGCCCCTGTGATCACGACATCCACTTCGCCGCTTTCAATGGCGTGGACGGCGTATTCGATCGCGTCGAGCGATCCAGGCCGACCTGAAGACAATGTGGTGTTAAACCCCATCAATTTATGGAAAATCCCCAATCGGGCGGTTGGCGCATTGAGCAAAAGGTTTGGCCCTTCCATGGGGCTCACCGTATGGACCCCTTCCGTCAACGCCTGCCAATCGTAGCCGGCGGCATGGCGCATGCAGCACATGTTGGTGCCGACCACAACTCCGCCCCGTGCCGGTTCTACCGACTCCAATCCGGACGATTTCCATGCGAATACCGAAGCCGACAAGAGCATGCGGGTGGCAGGGGAGAGATATTGCAACCCCCGTTTACCAATGATGTCGCCATAATTGATTTGATCCGCGGCGACGATCGGAAAGCGGGTTTCCCATGGAACCGCTTTGCTGAGAACGGCTCCCGCTCCCGTTATGACAACCGGACTCATCTGTCACACCCCCGCTTCCGCTTGTTTCTTCAGAATGAGCGTGCTGATGTTGCCACCAAAAGCGAACGAATTGCTCAACACCGCATGAATTTCCATCTCGATGGCCTCGTTTGCCACCAACAAGGGGAAATCTGGGTCCATTTGCCGCAGATTGGCGTTGGGCGGAACCCTGCCGTAATGAATCGCCAACACAGACGCCACGGCTTCGATGGCGCTGGCCGCTCCCATCGTGTGGCCGATCATCGATTTGATGGAGCTGATCGGGATTTTCCGCGAACGCTCGCCAAAAATTTTGTGCACCGCTTTGGCCTCGATTTTGTCGTTGGCGGGCGTTCCGGTGCCATGCGCACTGATGTAGTCAATGTTCTCCGGGGTCAACCCGCTGTTTTCGAGCGCTTTTCGCATGGCCAATACGGCTCCGTCTCCTTCCGGATGCGGGGCCGTTACGTGGAACGCGTCGCAACTGTTGGCATAACCGGCAAACTCGGCGTAAATGGTCGCCCCCCGTTTCACCGCCAAGTCATACCTTTCCAACAGAAGCACACCCGCCCCTTCCGAGACCATCATCCCTTTGCGGTTTTGGTCAAACGGCTGGCAGATTTCCGGGGCAATGGCGTTCAAGCGGGCAAACATAGTGAAACAGGTCCGGGAAATGGCATCCGTTCCCCCGCAGATCATGTAATCCGATTTGCCGCGTTTAATCATATCCGCCGCATAACCGATTGCGTAATTGCCTGCCGCACAAGCGGTGGGAATCACCAGATTGGGCCCGCGAAAACCGAACTCCGCCCCGACGCAGGACGAGATGGTTTGCGCCGAATAGCGGCGGTATGGAACCGGATATGACGTGTCTCCGCTGAGGCGGCCGTCCACGTGCCTTTCCAGGGTTTGCTGGTTTCCCAGCGTGGTTCCGAAAATCACACCCACCCGTTTGCGCGGCAGGTCCTCCGGGTCGAGTCCGGCGTGTTCCAACGCCATGCGGGTCACGGCGATGGCAAATTGCGAAGTACGATCCAGCTCATGGGGATTCAGTTTTTTAATGAAAGGCTCTGGATCGAACCCTTTGACCTCGCCCCCGTTTTTCACCTCATAGGGGGCGGTGTCAAACGACCGGATCGGACCGGTGCCGATCGTTCCTTTAAACAGATGGTCGGTAAAGCTATTCACATCGTTGCCAATCGGCGTCAGGACGCCCAAGCCGGTTACCGCGATTCGTTCACGCATGTTCCTCCCCCCTCACAAACTGGCGGATTCTGTTTCTTTCATGCACTTTTCGGTGATGAGGGCTACATCGGCAAACGTTTGGAATTCCGCAAAATATTCATCCGGGATGGAAACGCCAAACTCTTTTTCAATCCGCGCAACGAGTTCCAACACCATCATGGAATCGACACCAAAATCTTCCACAAAACGGTCATGCTCTTCAAATTCGTCCACTTCGATCGTATTAGCCACCAGTTCTTTCAATTTCTCTTTCATTTCCACCGTCATCATCATCCATCCCTCCGAAATCATAATGGATTGCGGTTCGTACCCAAAAAATCTTTCCCATCAAATTCTCTTTGACGGGAGCGGCTAGGCTGTTGGCTTCGCTCGCGAATGCCGTCCGTGCGTGAACGCTCTCCTCTCGATCAACCGCGGGAAACGAAACCCGTCCCACCGGACTAAACGGTTAAACCGCCATCGAGAGTGATCACTTGACCCGTCATGTAGCGGGACTCGTCTCCCAACAAAAACCGAACCACCCCCGCCACATCCCGCACGGTGCCGATCCTGCCCATCGGAACCCGTTTCAGCAACTCTTCCCGTTTGGCTTCGGGAAGATTGGCAACCATTTCGGTGTCGATGTATCCGGGAGCAACGGCATTCACGGTGATCCCTTGTTTGGCCACTTCCAACGCCAGGCTTTTGGTGAACCCGATAATGCCCGCTTTGGAAGCGCAGTAGTTCGTTTGCCCCATAATCCCCACCAGGCCGGCAACGGAAGTGATGTTGACCACTCTTCCTTGCTTGCGCCGCAAGAAATGGGAAATCAAGTGGCGTGTCACGTGGTAAACGCCATATAAGTTCGTCTCGATGACATCGGCCCAGTTTTCGTCTTTCATCATGAACAGCAAGGCATCCCGGGTAATGCCCGCATTGTTGACCAACCCGTCCACCGGGCCTTCCCGATCCAGTATGGTGGCAATCGCTTCTTTGACGGCATCGGATCGGCGGACATCGCATGGGTAAGCGGAAACGTCTCCGCCTTGTTCATGGAGACCGGCGACCAACCGCTCCGCCAGCTCCTGGCTGCCCCGATACAAAAACGTGACTTTGATCCCACGGGAAGCAAGATCCTCGACAATCCCGCGCCCAATCCCACGAGCCCCGCCCGTGACCAACACATGTTGGGGGTCGCTCATCTCCGGGTTCCCCCTCTCGAAAACCATTATGAAAAACAAATGATTTATTTGTATGCGGCTAGTCTAACATGGATGAGCGCGGCAAACAGTAGCCAAAGGTAGTATCGGGGGGGAATACACCCCAGACGCAAAAGGAGAATGAACCCACCTTTCAAGAGATCTGCTTGTCGAGTCCGCGATGATGACCATAGGCCTATGGCCCGCCCAACTGCGATGCCAAATTACGCTTCGGGCAACAAAAAAGGGAGAGGCTCCTTTCCTGTTCTTGAAAGGAGCCTCTCCCAACGGGCTTTCATGGTCCCTATGAATTTAAAAAGTGCAGTTTCCTTGCGAATTTAATGGCTTCTGTCCGGTTTCTCACTTGCAATTTCCCGTAAATGTTATTGATATGTTTCTTGACGGTGCTGATCGAAATCACCAATTCATCGGCGATTTCCTGGTTCTTCAGTCCCTCCGACACCAATTGCAACACTTGTTTTTCCCGTTCGCTGAGCGGTTCGATCATCCAGTCCGGTTGAGCCTCGCCGCTTTTTTCTCTACAGTGCCGCACGGGACCGATTCCATGTCGCTTGTATAAAAGGAGCAGATGGGACAAATATTCGTTGCTCACCCCGTCAGGCAAGGAAAGACAACCTTTTTCGACTCCGTTGACATACTGCAACAACAGTTCGGCCATGGCCTGTCCCTCATCGATAAAGGCCCGGGCCGCTTGCATCCGGCTTCCCACCGCCAGTGCCTTTCCAAGCGAACCAAATGCCTTGTTCACCTGTCCAAACGCTTTGTGGGCCAACGCTTGCAATAAATAATAAGTCACCAGGCTCTTGCTGCACCCCGTTTCTTCGGCATCTTTGATCATCCGTTTCAACATGCGCATCGTCTTGTCCTCATTCCGTTGCCTGATCAGCACCCGAATCAACGTTTGGTACTCAAACTCGCTCTCCTTTAGCGAAAGGTCCATTAGGCCGGCGTCACACGACTTCGCCCAAACGAATGCTTTTGCCTCATTTTCCTGCAACAGGGCCAACGACGCTTGCACCGCCTTGATTTTGGAGGAATGCTGCGGAAAGACGACAGCATCCTTGATTAACTCCTCGGCTCGCTTCAGAAGCTCCTTGGCAACCACTCCCTTGTGTTTGGCAAAGATGGCCCGGGCTTTCCAAATGTATGTGTCAACGACTGCGGAGTGATTACCCCATTGTTTGCACAACTCAAACGCACGCGCAAAACTTCTCTCCGCGTCATCAAGCTGATCCCATTCATAATAAATTTTTCCCAAGGTCAAATAAAGGTAGCCGGAACCGGGCAGATCGCCCCGGGGCGTTTGGGCACGCTTTAATGCCTTGGTCAACCTTAACATGGCGTCTTCCAATTGTCCCCGGGCGATCTCCACTTCCCCCAGAATCCCGTCCGCCAACAGAGCCAAGTGAAAATCCGCAGTCCGTTCAGCCCCCCGTTTTGCTCTCATGCACCAAACCATCGCGTCATGCAATCGATGCAGCTTGCAATGTGCTTCCCCCAGGGCCAAACATACATGGGGATAGTATGCATGTTCGGGCGGCAAATCGGCCCACACTTTTTTCCCTTTCTTCAATGCGGATTCGTCCTGTTCCAAC
Organism: Laceyella putida; assembly: GCF_042665195.1. Taxonomy (NCBI): domain Bacteria; kingdom Bacillati; phylum Bacillota; class Bacilli; order Caryophanales; family Thermoactinomycetaceae; genus Laceyella; species Laceyella putida. Next base: position 43,653 of record NZ_JBHTBW010000013.1, on the reverse strand, counting down.
AAAAGTTCGATGACCGTGCGGAGCAAAGCGGTTTCTTCTTCGAACGCTTCGTCCCGCTTTTGTTCCCGGAAGTTCCCATGCCGTTCCAACTCATGCAGCCACTCAAACGCGTGCCGCACTTCCCCTTTCAAGATACGAACCCAAGCCAACAGGCATCCTAACTGTGGCCGTGTATGCAACAAGGCTATTGGCAATCGATGGAGCCAGCTCTCCACCAGGGAAACCCATCCTTCTTTCATCAACGCTCCGGCATGGCGCCCAATCATGTCGGCCGCTTCTTCATAATCCCGTGCAGCCAGCGCATGCTCCATCATTTTTTCAGTGCACCATTGGCTCTCATACCATCTCACCATCCGCCGGTGCAACTGATGCTCGCGGTCGGGGGATTCGCGACGGAGGCGAGTCCGCAAATACTCCGCAAACAACGGGTGGTACTGGTAATTTTTTTGCTCATCATCCGCCGGAAAGAGGAACAAGCCTTCTTTCACCCACATTTCCAACAATCCTTGACAATCCGGACGCCCCGTGAGCGCTTGGCACGTGTTTGCATTCAAGGGAGTTAAGATACTGGTGTTCAGCAAAACGGTTTGTTCCGATTCGTCCAGTTGGTTCCATACTTCATCCTCAAAATAGTGGGTGAGGTGGCGATTCAAATTCCAATCCGTCGCTTCGTTCCCCTTGGCCGCTTTGTCGCTGACCAGAAAGCGGATGCCGGTGATCCAGCCATCCGTTCGGCCAAGCAGTTCTCTCAACTGACAAGGAGAAAAACGACGCTTGGTCGCCTGTTGCAAAAACGAGGATGCCTCATTGATACGAAAGCGAAGATCGGCATGGTTGATTTCAAGTAATTGGTCTCTTGCCCGCAACCGGGCCAAAGGCAATGGCGGTTGCGTCCGGCTGGACAGAATCACGTGCATTCCAGGGGGTTGGTGTTCCAACAAGAAGGCCATCCCCTGATGGATGTCCCGGTTGTGGATCAGGTGATAATCATCCAGAATCAGGGTGAATTTGGGGCGCTGGGCGTCAATCGCGTTGAGAAGCAGAGTTAAAACCATTTCCTGTTCCCAATCGGGTTGTAGCAGCTTTTGCATCGCCGCCTCCCTTAACGGGTCTTCCAAGAAGGACATAGCGGCGATGAGATGCATCCAAAAGCGTGCTGGATTATTGTCGCTGACATCGAGTGACACCCAGGCCACCGACAGCTTGCTCCGGACTGCCCATTCCGAAACCAGGGCGGTTTTCCCGTACCCTGCGGGCGCAACCACGACGGTCAATTTTTTGCCTTCACTCTCTTGGCATCTCTCTATGAGCCGTTTCCGGGATACATACTCGGCTCTTGGGGAAAATGGGATCCAAAGTTTTGTTTTCAGGAGCAACTCACGCGGAAAATACCGTTCAACAGAAACGTTTCCGTAATTTCCTTTCATTCGGAGTCCTCCCCACCTTCAGATTTTGGAATCGGGGTCTCCACCCGCCCACCCTCCCGCCAAGGTTCCGCAACCGGCCAACGGGTGGACTGGGCGGGTACCCCCAAAATCCTTTGCATAACCGAAAACCTTTCGAGTGTCGCCCATCTCGAACTTTTTGCATACGGTTCCGGTTCCGATGGCATTTTTCGCCACAACAGCGTCAGTTCATGCTAGGTCTTACTTTGTCGTCACATGTGGTCGAAACATCGGGCAGTTCGGATTCCACCCGGCGAATCGGCTTGATTCCATAGCCCATCAAGGCAAACAACACGCTCAGAATGCCCATCAGCATGAACACAAACGCCGTTCCACGTCCCGGTCCCACACCGGTAATCAATCCAACTGTAGAGGCCCAAGCTCCCCCTTTCACCAGCAGGGGAGTAAAGGCATCCGCCAACGGACCCGCCACCAGTGCGGCTATGGGAACAGAGCTCAGCATGGTCATACGGCGTAGGGAAAACACCCGTCCTTGCAAGGGAAGAGGAACCTTTCCCTGCCAAATGGTTTGGTTTGCGCCAAGCGAGATTGGAATGGTGACAAAATAGAGAAACGCTCCTATGTAAAACCATTTTATTGAATGGATCAGCCCTCCTGGAATGAGGAGAACCCCCCCCAACATGGTGAAGGCCAGGACACCGTTGATCTTGCGTTTGGGTCCTCCCCAAGCCACCATCAGAATGCTTCCCGCAAGCATTCCCAACCCGCCAAACATGAGAACCAAGCCGATCTGTTCTTGATAATCCTTGTAGTTCATGATGTCCCGCACCAGCGGATTCACCAAGACCTCGATAATGCCGATGAGAAAGTTGTTGAACGTCGAGTAAATCAGCAGGGCCACCAACCCTTGGCGCCCGGCGATGTACCGCCAACCTTCCCATGCCTCTTTGAGCACGGAAGGATGGGATTCTTCCCCCTTGTCCTCCTGTGGCAAACGAACCCGTGACAAGGTCCAAAAGGCCAAGAGATAGGTTGCCAGTTCAATCAAGATAATCCCTTTGATATGAATCCATGCCAGCAGGGACGCTCCGACAAGGGGCGCGAAAATCCGCGGTAACGCATCCGCCATTTGGGTCAGGCCATTGGCCCTTCCGTGATGTTCCTGGGGAACCAACACGGTCACCAACGTCTGAGTCAAGGTGAGCTGAAACGTGGAGGCGATGGCCTTGACCAGTATCACCAGATAAATTTGCCAGAGGGAAAGCGTGTCCCATTGCAAGTTCAAGATGAGCCCCAGGGTCGCCATAAAGGCCACCCCGTTGCTCCAATACAAGATTTGCTTGCGGTCCTTGCGGTCCACAATCGTTCCCGCCCAAGGGGAAAACAAAAAGGCCGGCAGGTACATGCACAGAAACGTCAGGGAATATTGGGTCATCGACCCGGTCATCTCAAGGGCGGACAACACCAGGGCGAACTGGGTCAATCCGGAGCCGAAAGAGGAAGCCATTTGTCCGCTCAAAACAGTGAAAAATGTCTTAAAGCCGTTTGGAGGCGTCTGGTGCATTTTTAAACTCCTTCCGATGGGGTGGCTGCAGATATCCGGTTTCGATGAAGTAGCGGATCGTCGGTTCCAAGAGTCGGGCATCCACAGGCGGATTGACAATCCCAGATTCTTTCAGCCCTTCGTGCACATTGCGTTGGTCAAAACGCAGATGGGCGACGTTAAAGGCACCTTCCCGAACCAAGTTGACCAAGGGGGCGGCCACATTTTCCTTCCCGCGGGCGGCCGCTTCCATCAGGCGCTCCAACCATGTCTCATAAGGCGCCAGTTCCAATTCGTATCCCATCTCCCGCATGGCTTGATGCAAGTCGCGCATGTGAATCGGCTGTGGGTTAACCAGATGGAATCCTTTATTGAGGGACTCCAGACGCTGAGAGAGATAGATGATGGCGCGGGAGATGAAATCGACCGGACTCATTTCGGCATAGGCGTCTTGATCCGGTGCGCAACCGAGTTGGATCGACCCCTTAATCATCCGCCACAAGAAATCATCCGTCTGGCACGCCCCGGTTCGACTGTCCCCGGAAATCCGGCCCGGGCGATAAATGGAGACCGGAATGCCGCGTTTTCTCGCTTCGGCCAAGAGATGTTCGGCCACCCATTTGCTTTGGGTGTACCCCATTTTCAACCCTTCGCTGCGCTTCGGAATCTGGTCTTCATATGCCGTTTTTTCGCTACCGTCTTCCGCGGGCGGGAACACATACAACGTTGACACGAAATGGATCGGCTTCACTTTCCCGCAGCCGGCCAAACGAATCACTTCTTGGGTTCCCATCACATTGGGCGTTTTCAGCGATTCATAAGGGTAAACGAAGTTCACAAGCGCCCCGTTATGATAAATGACCTCAATTTCTTCGCCGAGCCGCGCAAACTGATCCGTCGACAGCCCCAAATGCGGCTTCGCCAAGTCTCCCACCACCGGAACGATTCGCCACGCTTGTTCCTCGTCCCACAATTGGTAGCGGGTCAGGTTCTCGCGGATGCGGGCCCAAGCCCGTTCCGGATCGCTGGCCCGCACCAAACAGTAAACCTTGGCCGGCGTCCACGCAAGCAAGTCCCGCAACAAGAAGGCGCCCAAAAATCCGGTGGCTCCGGTGAGAAACACGGCTTTGGCCCGGTCCGACGTCACATATTCCGGCCAAACGGTGGGATCCAGCACCGCTTCACCGGTTAAATCGACCGCTTCAACCATTTGGCGGGCCCCTTCCATTCCGGCCCTGCGGATTTCATCGATAGCCCGGGCCATGCCCTCCACGGTCGGCTTTTCAAAAACCACCCGGAGCGGAACGTCCAGCTCAAACCGCTCGCGAAGCCTAAAGATCAACTGGGTTGCCAGTAGAGAGTGCCCACCCAATTCAAAGAAGTGGTCATGGATCCCAACCCGGCCCAGCCCCAAAACATCCGCCCAGATGTCCACGACGGCCTTTTCCGTTTCGCTGCGCGGTTCGATAAACTCTTGCTCCGACACAAAGACGGACGGATCCGGAGCCGGAAGCGCCTTCCGATCCACTTTGCCGTTTTCCGTGAGCGGGATCGAGTCCAAGACCATAAGGGCGGATGGAACCATGTACTCCGGCAGGGATGATTTCAGATGGTTCCGGAGCTCTGGAACGAGCGCGCGCTTGATCCGGCCCATCAGGGGATGGCTGGCGTAACGGGTGGCGGGCAGGTTAGCTTCCACCGGTTGTTCCCAATTCGGCAATGGGTGCATGGCGTTCGCTTGATGCGTGAAACAAACGTCGTAATGCCCGTCCCGGCCTCCGCTGTTCCAGCTAAGGGTTACTTTGTATGGCAGTTCGCTTTCCAATTCCCACCACGTTTCCGGATCGACACCTTTCCTATGCGAAAGATGTCGTTCCAATTCCGCCACCGTTTTCCCCCGGACTTGCTCCGCGCATTGTAGAGCCGTCACTTCCCGGATGAGACGGGCATTGGGCACCCCGCGAACCACAAGCCGCTCCGGCTCTTCTGCCCTTAACACTTGTTTGACCGCATCGATGGTAATCTCTTTTGTCCATGGCCGCTCATCTGTGTGGATGGGGGCGGGTTCGGCCGGTTCCCCGTTGACCTCCAAGATGACGTCATAACGGAACTGGCTCAATTCATTGAGGGAGCGCGCGCGCTTTGGCATGATGCGGATCCGGTTGATCTCGGGGATTTCCCGCGCCAGGGCGTAGAAGAAGGCGGGATCCAACAGCAGCTCCCCATCGCTGGCCGCACGTTGTTTCGCTTTAGTGATCAAGCGCTCCACCGATTCATCGGGTGCGGACCGGAACCGCTCCACCGCCATGTGGAACGCTTCGAACAAGCGCAAATCGCGCACATCGCCAATGAAGATTCGTCCTCCCGGCACAAGCCGTTTCACCGCACCTTTGAGCACATCGACCAAGTAGTCCGCGCTCGGGAAGTATTGGATGATCGAGTTGAGAATGACCGTGTCAAACGCGTTCTCCCCCAAGGCATCAAACGCGTCGGCCGGCTGGTTCAGCAAGCGGATGTCCGTCTCCATCGGGTCAATGAGGCGCAAGGTCTTTTCCACATACTCGATCGCCTTTTTGGAGAAATCGGTTCCCGTATACGATTCGGCAATCGGGGCCACCCGGTAAAGAATCATCCCCGTCCCCACCCCGATCTCCAGCACCCGCTTCGGATTTAGGGAGCGAATCCGCCGCACGGTCGCTTCCAACCACTCTTTCATTTCCCCGGCGGGAATGGGCTGGCCAGTATAATTGCTGTTCCACCCAATAATGTTGAAGGTCGGGTCGGGTGTCGCTTCCGGCTGGGCATAATAATCTTCAAACACCACTTCCCATTCCTTCACCTGCGCCCGGGTATCTTCTCGACACCACTTCGCCAAGTAGTTGGGATTCAACACGGCGTATCCCACCAAGCGCTTGTCCCCCCGCTGCTCTTCCCTGGGAATGACCACACTTTCCTGAACCGCCGGATGCTTGGTCAGCGCCGCTTCAATCTCGCCCAACTCGATTCGGAACCCGCGGACTTTCACCTGATGGTCCATCCGCCCCAAATATTCCAGGTCTCCGTTGGGCAAGTATCTGACCAAATCTCCTGATTGGTACAAGCGCGCTCCCGGCTCATCGGAAAACGGATCGGGAATAAACCGCGCCGTGGTCAAGTCCGGACGATTGAGATATCCCTTGGCGACGCCCGCCCCGCCCACAAACAACTCGCCGGGGACTCCGATCGGCACTGGATTTTTTTCTGGGTCGAGCACATACACCTTCAGATCGGGAATCGGAACGCCGATCACGCTCCCCATGCCATCCTCCACATCCTTCTGCGAAATCGGGCGGTAGGTGACGTGGACCGTTGTCTCCGTGATGCCATACATGTTCACGAGCAGTGGCTTTCGGTCGCCATGGCGTCTAAACCATGGTCTCAAGCTTTGCAATTCCAACGCTTCCCCGCCAAAAATGACATACCGCAAGGACAACTCGGGAATTTCCTTCCGGTTTTCCTCGACCATGATCAGTTGGCGAAAAGCGCTTGGCGTTTGGTTCAAGACCGTCACGCCCTCGTCGGCCAACAACCGATAGAACATTTCGGGCGAGCGGCCGGTCTCATGGGAAACGACCACCACTTTGCCGCCGTAGAAAAGGGCCCCCCACAATTCCCACACCGAAAAATCAAAGGCGTACGAATGGAACAGCGTCCAAACATCCCCTTCGTGGAAACCAAACCAATGCTCGGTCGCGTCGAACAGGCGAATCACGTTCGCGTGGGGGACCAACACCCCCTTGGGTTTCCCGGTGGAGCCCGACGTGTAAATGATGTAGGCCAGATCTTCCGGCGTCGTTTCCATCGGCGGATTGGCGACGCTTTCTTGGCCGATTTCCTCCAGGTGGGCGTCAAGCAACACCACTTGCGCATCATGCACGGGCAAACGCTCCATAAACCGGGATTGGGTGACCAACACGTCCAGCTTGGCATCCTCAATCATGAACGCCAACCGGTCCGCCGGATAAGTCGGGTCCAACGGAACATAAACCCCACCCGCCTTGAGAATCCCGAGAATCCCCACCACCGTTTCAAGGGATCGTTCCACACTGAGCCCCACCAAGCGGTTGGGTCCCACTCCCCTTTTTTTCAGGTGATGGGCCAATTGGTTGGCCCGTTCATTCAACTCGCGATAGGTGAGGGACTCTCCTTCAAACACCACGGCCGTCGCTTCGGGGCGTCGTTCCGCTTGGCCTTCAAACCTGCCGTGAATGCATTCCCGCACCTCGACCCGGATTGTCGTCGCTTGCGGTTGGTGAATGAGCCAGTTCTTTTCCGTTTCGCTCATATAATCGAGCCGGGCGATCGACTGATCCGGTTCTTGGACGATAGCCATAAGCAGACGCCGGAAATGCGCAATCATGCGCCGCATCGTTTCTTCGCGGAACAGATCCTTGTCATATTCAAAAGCCGCGGTCATGCCTGTTTCCGTTTCCATCATCGTTAAAAGAAGATCGAATTTGGCGGTGCCGCTATGCACATCCAGAAATGAAACAGTAACATCACCCAGATCCATTTTCGGCATCGGCGCATTTTGTAGGACAAACATGGTCTGAAACAATGGCGACTGGTTCATCGTGGAACGGTCGGGCTGGACTTCTACCACGATCTTTTCGAACGGGAGATCCTGATGGTCAAACGCTTCTAACGCGGTTTCTTTCACCCGGCGCAATAACTCCCGGAACGAAGGCTTGCCGCCCAAATCGGTGCGGAGCGGAAGGGTGTTCACAAAGAACCCGATCAAGTCTTCCACTTCTTTTTGGCGCCGCCCGGCGAGCGGTGTTCCGACAATCAGGTCTTCTTGGGAAGAGTACCGGTACAGCAAGGTTTTATATGCTGCCAGCAACGTCATGAAGAGGGTGGCCCCTTCGGCTTTGGCCAATGCTTTGAGGCGATCGGTCAGCTCCCGATCCACGTTGAACCCGAGACGGCCACCCGCGTAAGAAGGAATGGCCGGGCGCGCGAAGTCCGTCGGCAACTGCAATACGGGCAGATTGCCGGAGAGTCGTTTCTTCCAGTAGTGGAGATGATCTTTCATCGTTTCGGTATCCATGCGGCTTTTTTGCCATACCGCATAATCGCCGTATTGGATGGGAAGGTCCGGAAGCGGGCAGGGCTTTCCGTCCGCGAAGGCCCGATAGAGAAGGGCCATTTCTTTGGCGAACAAACCGAGTGACCAACTATCTGACACGATATGGTGCATGGTGAACAGCAATACGTGTTCATCATCCCCCAAGTGAAGCAATCTGGCGCGGATCAGAGGGCCTTCCGCCAACAGAAACGGTGTTCTTGCCTCTTCATGGACCAGTCGGTTCACTTCCCGCTCTTTCATCTTAGACTCCAAGTCCGACAGGTCGAGTTGGGACAAACGGAACGCGGGGGCGGGATGAACCACTTGGCGCGCGTTTCCATCTTCGGCGGTGACAAAAGTCGTGCGCAACACTTCATGGCGGCGCACCAATTCCTTGAGGCACGCTTCCAAAGCTTCGATCTGGAGCGGCCCCTTCAGGCGGATCGCTCCCGGCATGTTGTAGACCGGCGTACCCGGAACAAGTTGCTCCAAGAACCACAATCGCTCTTGGGCATAGGAGAGACCGGCGGGTTGATCCGGATTCCGCTTGGGGATGGAGGGTTGGAGCTGTATCCCTTCCCCCCGGGCCAATTTTTGCCATAATGTCAGTTTTGCTTGAGACAAGTTTTTCTTTGGATCGGACATGATTGGGCACCTCCGCGATGACTGTACCGTAATCCGGAATCAAAATTCATGAAAGCAGGTTTTCCACTTCTTCGTCAGACAGTTGTTCCAGCTTTTCCAACAGGAGTTTTTCCACATATGCCGACAGATTGCGAATGTTGGGCCCCTCAAAAAAAACTTGCAACGGAATCTCGATCGGAAACCGTTCTTTCATGCGCGAACCAAGTTGGGTGGCCAAGAGTGAATTCCCCCCCAACTCGAAGAAATCATCGTGAACCCCGATCTTTTCAATCCCCAAGACTTCCCTCCACACCGCGGCGATCGTTTTTTCAATGTCTGTCTCCGGAGGGGCGTAAGCAGTCATCACTACCCGGCGGCCAACTTCCTCTGACCCGATTTGGGCTTCATTCTCCGACCGTTCTTGTTTCTGTTGGGCAGGCGCTTCGGCGATGGGCAGGCCGCCCCAGCCATCCCGCCGGAATTCCAACCAGTGGCGTTCCCGCTCAAAGGGATAAGAGGGCAATGAAACCTTCAACCGCTTCTCCCCCGAAAACCATGCGGCATCGTCCCATTTCACCCCGGCCAACCACAATTGTCCGAGCGACCGGGCCAAAAAGGCAGCGTCTTCTCCAGAATCCAACGGATGGCGCATGGACGGAACAGTTAACTGCTCCCGGGTTCCCTGCTGCTTGGCCAATGTTGACAACGTTCGTCCCGGCCCCACTTCAAGCAAGACGCGCTCCGGCCGCTCCCAAAGCGTTTTGACCCCATCGGCAAAACGAACCGTCTCCCGCAGATGGCGCACCCAGTATTCCGGATCGGTGGCCTCTTCCGCCTTGATCCATGTTCCGGTCAGGTTGGACACAAACGGGAGGGCCGGCTCGCGCAAGCGAATGCGGCGCAACTCCTTCCGAAACGCCGCCATTGCCGGTTCCATCATGTGGGAATGGAAAGCGTGGGAGGTGTGGAGGCGACGGGCGGTGATACCCCCCTGATCCAGCCGGCTGATCAAGCGGCTGATGGCTTCAGCTGTGCCCGCGACCACACAAAGGCTGGGGCCGTTGATGGCAGCCAGGGACAAGTCATCCCCCAAGAGCGGGCTCACCTTTTCTTCCGGCAAGCGGACCGCCGCCATCTCTCCCACCGGCAACGCTTGGATCAGACGACCCCGCGCGGCGATCAGAGAGAGGGCTTCTTCCGGTTCCATCACACCCGCCAAGGTTGCGGCGACATACTCCCCCACACTGTGCCCCAACATCGCTTCCGGCTTTATTCCCCACGCCATCCATTGTTTCGCCATCGCATATTCGATGACAAACAAAGCGGGTTGCGTATACCGGGTTTGTTTGAGCAGATCCTCCGCCTCTTTTTCTTGGCCCGCCCCCGGGTAAAGAAGCTCGCGCAGATCCAACGAAAGGAGCGGCTTCAACGTTTCCGCGCATTGTTCCACGGTTTCGCGGAACACCGCCTCTGTCTCATACAAGCCCTTGCCCATTTGGACATATTGGGCCCCTTGGCCTGGGAAGAGAAAGGCGACTGACCGTTCCCCTGGAGGAGCCTCCCCCTGAAAAACCCGTTTCGGGTCCCGCTCTGCCAATGCTTTTTGCACCTCCGCCACGTTGGAAGCGACAATGAAACGGCGGTGGACAAAATCTTTCCGGCCGAGGCGCAAGGTGTAGGCCACATCGGCCAAGGGCCCATCGGGATGGTTCGCCAAGTGTTCGGCCAACCGGTCCGTCATCCTCTCCAAGGCTGCCACCGTTTTGGCCGATATGGTGATCAGGTGGGCGGCTCGAGGGGATGGCCCACTGTTCATCGCCGGCGCTTCCTCCAGCACCACATGGGCGTTGGTTCCGCCGATCCCGAACGAACTGACCCCCGCCCGCCGCGGATGTTCCCCGCGCCGTTCCCATGGGATGAGCTTGGTTTGTACGTAAAACGGGCTGTCGTCAAAATCGATTTTGGGATTGGGGGTTTTAAAATGGAGGCTCGGGGGGATTTGCTTGTGCTTCAACGCCAGAACCGTTTTGATCAGCCCCGTCACCCCCGAAGCGGCGCTCAGATGGCCCACATTGCCCTTGACGGAACCTATCGCGCATTGATTCTCGTTCCCCGTGCGCTCGGCAAACACTTGCGAGAGGGCCGCCATCTCGATTGGATCCCCCAACGCGGTCGCTGTCCCATGGGCTTCCACGTAATCGATTGTGTCCGATTCCGCTTCGGCGACCGCCAGCGCTTCGGCGATGACTTCCGCCTGACCTTCCACACTGGGAGCGGTATACCCGACTTTGACCGCCCCGTCATTGTTGATGGCACTCCCTTTGATCACGGCGTAAATGTGATCCCCGTCTTCCATCGCATCTTGCAACCGTTTGAGGGCGACAATCCCCACCCCACTGCCAAACACGGTGCCTTGTCCCTTGGCGTCGAACGGGCGGCAGCGCCCATCGGGAGAAACCACGCCTCCCTCTTGGAAAAAGTACCCTTCCACCTGCGGAACCTTGATGGAGATGCCCCCCGCCAACGCCATGTCACACTCATACCCGAGCAATCCCTGGCAAGCGAGGTGGACCGCCACCAGCGAGGTGGAACAACTGGTCTGTACCGTCACGCTTGGCCCGCGCAGATTCAATTTGTATGAAACCCTTGTCGTCATATAATCAGGACTGTTCCCATGAATCACCGAAGCGACAAAGCCGTTTTTTGGATCCATCATTTCAGGATGGGAAGCGACGTTGATCATGTATTGGTTGCTGGTCGCCCCTGCGTAAACCCCGATTCGGCCCGCAAACCGGTCCGGATCGACGCCGGCGTCTTCCAGCGCTTCCCATGCGCACTCGAGAAACACCCGATGTTGGGGGTCCAACACTTTCGCTTCCTTGGGAGTGATGCCAAAAAAGAAAGCGTCGAAACAATCCGCATCTTCCAGGAGAGGGGCCGCTTTCACATATCGGGGATGCTCACGGATCTCCGCGGGAATGTGGGATAATTCTTGCTCGGAAAAAAAGGTGATCCCTTCTTTTCCCGCCAACAGGTTGTCCCAAAACTGCCGGATATTTCGGGCTTTCGGAAACCGCCCGCTCATTCCGATAATGGCAATTCCCTGCGCCAGCGTTTGTTCGCTCGTTTCCATAGCGGCTTTTCTCCTTTCGTCCCTTTATCGTCGCGTTCGGGCGCGGGCACGTGCCCTTGCCGCCTGCGCCTCTCGTTTTTTCTCCGCCCGATCCTTGGAAGCCAAGAAGGAACTCCGGTCTTGGCTCTGCCCCAACCTCTCCGCGAATGAGCGGATGGTGGGGTATTGGAACAACTGCACCATGGGAATGTCCCGCCCAAGAGCCACCTGCAACCGACTGTGCACCTGGAGCAGGGAAAGCGAATGGCCTCCCAAATCAAAAAAGTTGTCTTCCACCCCGACCTGTTCGAGGTGCAGGACCTCTTGCCAAATCGCGGCCACTTGTTTTTCCCATTCCGTTTTGGGAGGAATAGGATCACGAACACCTGTTTGCGCGAAGGTTGGCGGCGGCAGGGCGCGGCGATTCACTTTCCCTGTCGGGGTCAAAGGCAGGGAAGGCAACTCCACCCATGCCTGGGGAATCATATGGGCGGGCAGTTTCCGGCGCAAATGGCGCTCCCATGCCTCTTCTTGCCCCGTTTCGCCCGAATGGGTCACCACATAAGCAACCAATCTCTTCTCCCCACGCTCATCCTGGCAAACAGTCACCGCCGCTTCCCGAATTTGCGATAGCTCAAGCAGCTTGGTCTCGATCTCGCCCGTTTCAATCCGGAAGCCCCGAATTTTCACTTGATGGTCCTTTCGTCCCAAAAACTCGATGGCGCCGTCCGGCAGCCTTCTCCCCAAATCTCCGGTCCGGTACAACCGTTTGCCGCCCGGCAACTCCTTGAACGCCTTCTCCGTCAGCTCCGGTCGCTTCCAATAGCCCAAGGCCACCGCGGGAGAGACAATGCCGATCTCACCCGTCACTTCGGTCGGTTCCCCCTCTTCATCGAGGAGCCACACGTCCACATCTTCAACCGGATAACCAACCGGAACCGTCCCGGATTTCAACTCGCTTTGGTGATGGAGGCGATACTGCAAGGCCATCGTGGATTCAGTCGGTCCGAGCCCATTGACGAAAACGGCTCCCGGCGCAAAATGTTTTTGAAAGAGGGCGAAATCCCGGGCCTGCACCTCTTCCCCCCCCATCACCACCAACCGGATTTCCCGAACCAGTTCGTCCGGGCGCAGCGTTTGGACGAAGGTACGGAACACCGTCGGGGTGGAATGGAAGAGGGTGACCCGGTGGTTGGTCAACATCTCCTTCAGCGCCAACAACCCATCCCGCTTCAGATCGGCGATCACCAGCACCGCCCCGTTGAGCAACGCCCCGTAAATGTCCATCACCGCCGCATCGAAACTGTAGGAAGCGAACAGGGCCAACCGGTCTTCCGCGTTGATGTGCAACTGGTTGGTGTAATTGCGAATGTGAAAAAGCACGTTCCGGTGACTTTGCATCACGCCTTTGGGAGTGCCGGTTGAACCCGAGGTGTAAAGCAAGTACGCCATATCGTCCGGTGAGATGGAATCCGGCAGGTCTCCCTCGCCTTTCAGGTGCGGAAGCTGATCGGTTACCAACACCTCCATCGAGTGCGAAACCGTTTCTTGAATGCGTTCGGCCAGTGGAAGATTGGCTTGGTTGGTGAGGAGCACCACCGCTTCGGCATCATTCGCCATAAACGCCAACCGGGCCTCTGGGAACTGGGGATCGAGCGGCACATACACATGGCCGGCTTTTAGCACACCCAGCATCCCCGCGATCATGGTCACATCCTGTTCAAACAACAGCGCGACACGGGAACGCGGAACCGCCTGCTTTTCTAAAATGGCGCGCGCGATGCGGGTAGCCTGTTCATCCAACTCGCGGTATGTCAAGGAAGCCCGGTTGGAGATGACCGCCAACCGCTCCGGAGCGGCCGCCACCTGTTGGCGGAAGCGGTCGACGATGGATTGGCCCAATGCCTCTTTCGGAAACGGAATAAAGGGATGTGAGATCTCCACCCGATCCCTTTCCGGCCGGGGCGCCATGTCAGCCCCCAAACGAAGGCGCCCGATAGTCTCTTCCATTTTTTCTGGCAATTCTTCAAGCAAATGGCCCAGATGCGCGGCCACCTGGCGAATGAACCGTTCCTCAAAACGCGTGCGGTCGTACTTCATGCGCACCATCAGCGCTTCGTCGGGCACCACCAACAATGTCAACGGATAATTGGTCCAACCGGCCGAATGCGGATGGCGGATTTTAATCCCTCTCCCTTCCAACTCGGTCATGGGGTAATTTTCAAAGACCAGGATGCTCTCAAAAAGAGGTAGCTGGGAAGGCACCCCGCTCCAGCGTTGGACATCGACCAACGGGCAATGCTCATGCTCCCGCATTTTGACTTGCCTTGCCTGCAACGAATCCAACCAATCGACCACTTTTTCCCGTGGCTTCACCCCAGTTCGCAGCGGAAGGGTGTTGAGAAACAGCCCGATCATCCCATCTACTCCCGGTAAATCGGGCGGACGTCCCGATACGGTTGCCCCGAAGACGACATCGGTTTCCCCGCTGTACCGACTGAGCAAAACTGCCCAAGCCCCTTGCACCATCGTGTTCATCGTAAGGCGATACCGCTTGGCCGTTTGGCGCAAGGAATCGGTCACGGCTTGGGAAAGGACCATGCGAAATTCGCCGTAGTCTTCTTCGCGTTCCGAATTTTTGGCCGACAAACGGAGAAGTGGGGTGGGCCCCTCCAATCCTGCCAACTCTTCCTTCCAAAATGTTTCCGAACGCCTGCCGTCCTGTTTTCGCAACCAGGCAATATAGTCGCGGAAGGGGCGAGAAGGCAAAACAGCGGTCTCCTGGTTCCCCAAATACCCGTCAAGCGTTTCCTTGAGCACCCTGGCCAAGGACCAACCATCCAGAAGGATATGGTGATGCGTCCAAATGAATTCGATTTCTTCCTCACTCAAACGGATAAGGGTAAACCTCATCAATGGCGCGCGATCCATTTGGAATCCCCTGGTCCGGTCCCCTTTCATCCAATCCCGGACTTTGTCCCGTTTCTCCGCTTCGGGAACATTCCGCCAATCCAGCACTTCAAACGGCAACGTCACCGCCCTGTGGACCACTTGCACCGGTTCTTTCAGTCCCTTCCATACAAAGGAAGTCCGGAGGATGGCATGCCGTTCGGTCACTTTCTCCCACGATTGGCGAAACCGTTCAACATCCAATGGGCCTTCGATTTTGCAGGCAATCTGTTCCACATACACGCCGGATGCGGGAGCCAACAGGGAGTGGAACAACATTCCCTGTTGACCGGGAGACAACGGATAAAACGTTTCAATCTGTTTGAGGGTCATTCTTCGTTTCCTCCCAATGTCCGAATGATCGCCGCGGTGATTCGGTCCAATTCTTCTTGGTCCCAACCGAACTCCGGGAAATCCGAAGGGGTGAACCCCCCGGCCTCCGGCGACAGGCAATGACTGATCAACGCACGCAGCCACGTCAGATAGCGGTCGGCCAGTCGTTCGACGGTGGCCGGATGATGAATGTGCCGATCAAATGCCCAAGTCAGCTTGAGACTGCCTTCCGCCACCATGCTGTCAATTTCCAGCAGATGGCGACTCGCTCCGCGTTCACTTCTTGTAAGACCCACCGGCTCTCCCGTCATCCGGAACAACGCCTCCCCAGAACTCCCCACATCCCATTGGCCCAGGTAATTGAAAGCCACTTCCGCTTTGTCCCCTTCTTTCAAACGCAGGCGCACGTTCTCGTCCGGATGGAGATAACGCAGGCACCCGAAGCCAAATCCTTGGTTGGGAATGGCGCGAATCTGTTCTTTGACCGATTTGAGCAGATCACCAGGCGTCTCTTTGTCCATCGCGAGCCGGAGCGGATATTTGGCGGTGAACCAGCCAACCGTCCGCGTTAAGTCCACTCCAGGAATGACGTCTTGCCGCCCGTGGCTCTCCATATCGACCAACAACTCAGATTCGCCGCTCCATTCTTTCAAGGTGAATGCCAATGCCGCCAACAGAATCTCATGGACCCGGGTCCGGTACGCCTGCGGAACCTCCTGCAATAAAGCTCGGGTCTCATCGGCGGGAAGTTCGCAAGTCAAAGTTTGCCGATGCTTGACCGTCGGCTCTCCTTCCCCGTCGCGGGGCAACCCCGCAATCGGTCGGCCCGTTTGCTTGAGCCAAAAGTTCCGCTCACGGCCCAATTCGTCCGATTGGGCATACTCCAGCAAGGTCTCGGCCCACTCCCGAACGGAGGTGGTCTTGGGCGGCAATTGCACCGGTTGCCCTTGTTCCAGCTGGTGATAAACCCGTTCCACGTCTTCCATCAACAAACGCCAAGAAACCCCGTCAATCAACAAATGGTGAGCGATCACCGCCAAACGGCATTGCTCCGCCTCCCCGCCGTCAAGCCAAACGAACCGGATGAGCGGTCCCCGGTCCAGCTGGAACGCGGCTTGATGGGGTTCCAATGTTTTCCGGATCGTTTCTTTATCCAAGTGGTCAAGCGTCACCGTCAACAAAGGGATGACGCCCTCCCCTTCAGCGAACCATTGTTTCCAGCCCGACTCCCCCCGCGCAAACAAGAGCCGAAGCGCATCGTGGTGATCCATGACGGCCTTGATCGCACCTTTGAGCCATTCGAGCCTAAGCTGTCGGTGCACCCGAAAGACAACCGCTTGGTTCCAATGGTGCGGATCAGCAAAGTCTTGCTCGAAGAACCACCGCTGGATCGGCGTCAATGCCACTTCTCCGCGCAATCTCCCTTGTTCCGCCGCAATTTGCGGCGAGCTTCCGGAAATCTTCGCCAATTCCGCGATGGTCTGGTGTTCAAACAATTGTTTGGTGGTGAAGGGAATTCCCCGTTCCTTGGCTTTGGTCACCACCTGAATCGCCAAAATCGAATCCCCGCCCAATTCGAAGAAGTTGTCCTCCATCCCGATTTGGGGCACGCGGAGTACCTCCCGCCAGATTTCCGCGAGGGTCTCCTCCGTTTGATTGCGGGCCGCCACCACCTGGTCGGTCGTTTTCGTTTCCGGCGCCGGCAACGCTTTTTTGTCCACTTTGCCGTTTGCCGTCATCGGCAGTTCCGCCAGCGTTACGACATGCGCGGGGACCATGTAATCGGGCACCCTTCGTTTCAGGAAATCCCTGAGGTCGGCGGCCACTCCTTGATTGGCTTCATGCGGCACCACATAGGCGGCCAAGCGTTTGCTTCCTTGTTCTTCCCGCACGGTCACCGCGCAAGCCTTCACTCCCGGATGTCCGGCGATAATGGATTCCAACTCACCCAATTCGATCCGGAACCCGCGGATTTTGACTTGATCATCCACCCGACCGAGAAAAGCCAGGTCCCCGTTTGGCAAGGCGCGAACCAAATCCCCCGTTTTATACAAGCGCGCTTCCGGTTTGAACGGATGGGGAACGAACCGTTCAGCCGTCAGGTCCGGCCGTCCATGGTACCCCCGGGCCAATCCGATCCCCCCGATATAGAGTTCACCCGGAACACCGATGGGAACCGGTTGCCGGAAGGAATCAAGCACAAGGAGTTCCACATTGGAAATGGCCCGGCCGATGGTTGGAGTCCCTTCATTGGGCCGGCATTCCTTCGTGGATGCCCAAATCGTCGCTTCCGTCGGGCCATAGGCGTTGAAAAACTTCCGTCCGGGGGCAAAGCGGTTGACAATCTCTTGGGAGCAGGCTTCCCCCGCCGTGACGATGACTTTGAGATCCGGCAACTCCGCATCGGGCATCGCATTCAACACGGACGGAGACAACGTTGCATGGGTAATGCGCTCTTCCCTCAGCAAACGGACAAAATCGGGTCCGGGCAACAACTGCTCCTTGTCGGCCAAGCACAGCGTGGCTCCGGCCCCAAACGCCATGCAGAAATCAAACACCGACGCGTCGAAGCTGAACGAGGCAAATTGCAACACCCTGCTCTCGTGGTCGGTTTGGAACAAATCCCGTTGGTGGGACATCACATTGCCCAATCCTCGGTGGGTGACCAAAACCCCTTTCGGCTTGCCGGTGGAACCCGAGGTATAGATCATGTAGGCCAAATCATCCGGTTCCATCGGTACGTCGGGCGGGGTCGCCGGCTCGCCGGCCATTTCCGCCCTGATTTCATCAAGGCAGATCATCTGGGCCCCACCCGTGGGCAATTGCGGGCGCAATCTGGAAACGGTCAACAGGATTGGTGCTCCCGAATCTTCCAACATGTAGGCCAGCCGGTCATGGGGATAGGACGGATCGAGCGGGATATACGCACCGCCCGCCTTCATGACCCCCAACACGGCCACGATCAAGTCAAACGAACGCTCCAGCGAAATGGCCACAAAGGTTCCTTTGGCTACGCCCTTTTTTCTGAGAACGTGCGCCAACTGGTTGGAACGCTCATCCAATTCGGAATAGGACATGGCGTTCCCGTTATGTGCCAATGCCGTTCGCTGGGCGTGCTGCTCCGCCGTTTGGCGGAAGAGATGGTGGAAACAAACCTGCGGCACCGCTTTTTTTGTCTCGTTCCATGCCGCAAGCAAGCTCAGCTCCTCATCCGTTAACAAGGGGATGGCAGAAAGGGGGCGGTCAGGGTCCGCAAGCGCCCCTTCCAAAATCTGTTGCAGATGCAGGTTCATGCGGCGAATGGTCGCGTCATCCAACAAATCCGCATTGTATTCGAAAAAACCAACCAATCGGCCGCCGTTCTCCTCCAGGGACAGGGCCAAGTCAAACATCGACGCCCCGGTGTCAAGCGGTTCCAGCTCCAGCTCAAGCCCTTCCATGTTCATCTGTGGCGGTTGTTGCAACACAAAGAGCGTTTGGAAAATCGGCGAATAACTCAAATCCCGCTCTTTCTCTTTCCCCCATTCGGCGACAAGTCGGTCAAACGGCACATTGGCGTGGGAATAGGCGTAGACGCAAGTCTCTTTCACCCTTCGCAACCACTCGCGGAAACCCAAATCCGGCTCGATGGGGGTTCTTAGCGCCAAGGTGTTCACGAAAAAACCGATCAGCTTTTCCAGTTCGGGCCGGATGCGTCCGGCTACTGGCGATCCCACGGCAAAGTCGGTTTGTCCGGAATAACGGTACAACAAGACCTTGTACGCCGCCAACAAAGTCATGAACAAGGTAACGCCCTCTTGCCGGCAGAATGCTTTTAAGCGGGTCAAAAGTTCGGCGGGCCAGTCCACCCGGCGACGCCCTCCCCGGTAGGTTTGCCGTTTGGGACGCGGACGGTCGGTGGGCAATTGCAACACGGGCACCCCTTGAAGCCGCTCCAACCATTCACGCCGTTCCTGTTCCGGTTGCTCCCCTTTTAGCCAGTCTTGATGCCAAACGGCAAAATCGGCATATTGGAGCGGCAGATCCGGCAAAGCGGCCTTCTTCCCGTACATCAGGGCGCGGTAACATTCCGTCACTTCCCGGACAAAAATCCCCATGGACCATCCGTCAGAAATAATGTGGTGCATATTAAACAAGAGCACATTCTCTTCTTTTTCCAACCGAATCAGATACAAGCGGAGAAGCGGTCCCTTGCCCAAGTCAAACGGCTGGGTCGCCTCCTTCTCTTTGAGCCGGCGCAACGCTTGCTCCCGCTCATCCGGCTCCAACCGACTCAAATCGGTGAACGGCATCGTCATTTCGTTGGCGGCGTGTACGATTTGCACAGGTTGTCCTTGCTGGATGGAAAAAGTTGTTCGTAAAATTTCATGACGTTCCACTACATATTGAATGCTTTTTTTTAATATTTCCATATGAAGGGAACCGCGCAAACGAACCGCCGTTGGCAAATTGTACACAGTGCTTCCCGGCTGCAATTGGTAAAATAACCACAGCCGTTGTTGCGCGGGAGACAAGGGAGCCGGACCTCCCGTTTCCCGCTTGGGAATGGACCACTTACTCCCCCGCTGTTTCATCTCCTGCAACCGTTTTTGCAGCCACTTTTTCTTTGCGTCGGAGAGTTGAGCTGAAGGAGTTCCGTTATGCTGTCCGTTCATCATTCTCTCAACTCCGTTCCATCAGTCTTTCCACTTCTTCATCCGATAACTGGTCTAATTCGGCCACGAGTCTGGATTCGATCTCTTCGGCCAATTCGGAGATGGTCCGCTTTTCAAACAACACCTGCACCGGCAATTCCAATTGCAACACTTCCCTCATGCGGGCCACCGCCTGGCTGGCCACCAACGAGTTGCCCCCCAATTCAAAGAAATCGTCAAAGACACTCACTTCGGAAATGCCCATCACCTCGGAGAGCACCTCGGCCAAGATGGCCTCCAGTTCATTTCGCGGCCCCGTCGCGGTCATTGCGGGTGCGTGGGTCGGACCGACATCGACCTCTTCCCGTTTCGCCGTTCGTTTCGGGCTTTCCGGCAGGGAATGGCGAATGCTGTAGACGGAATGCCAAGCTCCCTCCACCCAATACCGTTTTCCCGAAAACGGATAAGTCGGAAGCGGCACCCTGGCCCGTTTCTCTTTCCCGTATAAGGCCCCATCGCTCCAAGTGACGCCAGCAAGCCACAAACGTCCCAGCGCTTCCAGGCGAACCGTCTCATCTTCAACCGCCTCCTGGGGATGGCGTGTGCAAGCGATTGCCATAACCCGCTTGCCGGCGGGACCTTGTTGCTTGGCGAGTGTGGCCAAGGTTCGCCCCGGCCCCACTTCCAAATAAATGCGTTCCGGTTTCTTCAGCAACTCAGCCATCCCGTCTGCAAACCGAACCGCTTCACGCAGATGGCGCGCCCAATACGTCGGTTCCGTCGCTTCCTCCGCCTTGATCCAGGTGCCGGTCACGTTGGAGAGGAACGGGATGTTGGGCGGGTTCAGCGCACATTGCCGCAACCGCTCGGTATAGGGCTCCATGGCCGGCTCCATCATGTGGGAGTGGAAAGCGTGGGAAGTGCGCAAACGGCGAGACATGATTCCGGCTTCTTGCAATGTTTGCTCCAACCGCGCAACCGCTCCCACCGAACCTGAAACCACACAAGCTCCCGGCGCATTGACCGCCGCCAACGACACATCTTCATTTAATAGGGGAAGGACCTGCTCTTCCGTGGCGCGAACCACCAACATCTCCCCCGATGGAAGTCCCTGGATAAGCCTGCCTCTCATGGCCACCAACGCCAAGGCATCTTCCAATTTTATTACGCCGGACAAAGTGGCTGCCACATATTCGCCCACACTGTGGCCAAGCATCGCTTCCGGTTCAATGCCCCAAGCCATCCATTGTTTTGCCAGGGCATATTCCACCACAAACAGGGCGGGTTGGGTATAACGGGTTTGCCCCAAGGCCTCGGCTGCCTCTTCTTCCGTTCCGGCCACGGGATACAACAGTTCACGCAAATCCCTTTCCAGATGCGGCTTCAGGAACTCCGCGCAACGGTCCACTTCCTGGCGGAAAACCTCTTCTCGCTCATACCATCCCTTGGCCATGTTCACATATTGCGAACCCTGCCCCGGGAAGAGGAACACCACCGGCCGGTTTGGGCTCGTCTCGGCCGTAAAGACCCGCTTCGGATTCCGATCGACGAGCGCACGCTTGGCATCTTCCGCGTCGGCGGCCACCACAAAGCGGCGATGATGCATGTCTAATCGCCCGATGCGCAACGTCTGGGCCACGTCCGCCAAAGAAAGGGAAGTCTCTTTGCCCAGATGTTCCGCCAATTGATCGGTGGCCTGTTCCAAGGCGGCGGGGGTTTTGGCCGAGAGAGTGAGCAGGTGGAACGAACGTTGTGTCGGTTCGGTTTCTCTGACGGGCGCCTCTTCCAAAACCAGATGGGCGTTGGTTCCCCCGATGCCGAACGAGCTGATGCCCGCCCGCCGTGGAGCGTTTTTGCGGCGTTGCCAAGGGGTTAACTGCGTTTGCACATAAAATGGGCTGTTCTCGAAATCAATGTTGGGATTGGGCCTCTCGACATGCAGACTGGGCGGAATTTGCTGATGTTTCAACGCCAAAGCCGTTTTGATCAAACCGGCCACACCGGCCGCAGTATTGAGATGGCCGACATTGGACTTGACCGACCCGATGGCGCAAAATTGCTTCTCCCCCGTTTTCTCCCGGAACGCCTCGGTCAGTGCTCTCAGCTCGATCGGGTCCCCCAGTGGCGTACCCGTGCCGTGAGCCTCCACATACGAGACCGTTTCCGGATCCACTTCCGCCATCGCCAACGCGGCCTTGATGACGCTAGCCTGCCCGCTGACGCTTGGAGCGGTCAATCCCACTTTGTCCGTACCGTCATTGTTCACCGCGCTCCCTTTGATGACCGCGTAGATGTGGTCGCCCGCATCCAGCGCATCCTCCAACCGCTTCAACACGACCGCCCCCACCCCATCGCCAAACACCGTTCCTCCCGCTTCAGCGTCAAACGGGCGGCAGGTTCCATCCGGGGAATAAATCATCCCTTCTTGATACACATATCCTTTTTTTTGCGGCAACAGGAGCGATACCCCTCCCGCCAGCGCCATGTCACACTCTCCGCTCAACAGAGCTTGACACGCCAAATGAACCGCAACCAACGAGGTGGAACAAGTGGTTTGGATGGTCACAGCCGGTCCCTTCAAGTTCAATTTGTATGCCGTGCGCAAGCTGAGCAAATCCTTGTCATTGCCCAGCATCAATTGAAAATCATCCAAGCCGGGTAAAGCTTTCGGACTGGATACGATTTGGAACAGATATGTATTCAGGGCCGCACCCGCATACACCCCGATGGCACCGGGATACCGTTCGCCCACATATCCGGCATCCTCCAACGCTTTCCAAGCGGTCTCCAAAAACAGGCGAACTTGCGGATCCAACCATTCCGCCTCTTTGGGAAGCATTTCGAAGAACTCGGCGTCAAAGCGGTCAATCTCTTCCAGCATGCCTTTGGCCGGCACATAGTTTGGCTGATCCAACTCTTCCTCGCTGATGCCTTGGGCAAGCAATTCTTCCCTAGTAAAACGGGAGATTGTATCCCGGCCTTGTTTCAAGTTTTTCCAGAACTCGTGAACATTTTTGGCCCCGGGAAAACGCCCGTCCATCCCTACGATGGCAATTTCAAGCCCCGTATAGTCCATTTGGCTCATACTGTGCCCCCCTCGTTTTGTTGTTCGCTCAGAAGTTCATGGGACAGACAGCGGCAACGCAAACGGAAAAAAAGCGATTCCGCTAAAACCATTTTTGAAGCCGATCCACGGATGAAGGCATCCCCTCCCCAGAAAAGGGTGCTTCGCTTTTCCATTCACAGACAGCTCCGCATCATCCATTCGTCGACACGGTGCCGGACTGTGATTGCCGCTCCAATTTGTACGCGTGAAAAAGCTTTTTCAGGGTCAGAAACATGAGAATGATGATCACCAGTGTCCAAGTCTGCAAAATGTTGTGTTGCAAGTCCACCGGAACATGGTTTCCGAACTTGGGCAGGATTTTGATCGTCCGGGCAAAATTTTCGTTGTAATCCTTCAGCTCCTCCGGGGAGGCGCCAAAGAGATAACGCGGCCACCAAATCGTGAGTTGGATGCCCAGGAAGACGATGTAGTAAATGAGTGAGGAACCATAAAGGAACAAGTACCAAGGTTGGGTCATCCAGCGCAGGCTCAGCCACAAGATGAGAATGATGCATAGTTTGGGAATGTCGTTGGCATAACTGGCAGCCAAATTTTCTTGCATGCTCAGCCCCACCACATCATTGAAGGGAAAAAAGTCCACATACTGCGTGAGTTCCCAATAGAGAATGATGCCGAATTGCAACAGGAAACCGATGTAAATCCATTTTTTCGCGTTTTGCTTTGCTTCAAGTGCCGTCATTATGACTCCTCCAAGATTAAGAGTGTGTCGGTTCCACGCCCGGAGAACATGGACCGCAAAAGAATGTGTGGCCGATGCACCGTTCACGGGCGACTGGCGCAGTGTTTCCGCCCGCCTCGGGAGGGGACTGGGGAAGAGGTTTCCGGTTTCCCTTACCTCTTGGGTCCCCAGTCATTACCGACCGGATGAGTTGAGCGACTTTCTTTTGCGCAACCGTTCCGCCAAACGGTTTTTGCCTTTTTCCATCTGCTCGGAGCGGTCTGCCGCTTGCCCTTTTCCTTGATCGCCCGCCAAATGCCGCGCCAAGGCTTCGATCGTGGGGTATTGGAAGAGATCGATCAAGGTCAAGTTGCGTCCCGTTTGCTCGGTCAACAACCGGTGCGCTTTCGCCGCCAGCAACGAGGTTCCGCCAAGCTCAAAGAAGTTTTCTTTTACCCCGACCCGTTCCACATGGAGAACTTCGGCCCAAATGCGGGCAATCGTTTGTTCCAGCCCACTTCGGGGCGCGACATCATCCTGTGCCGTTTCCGGCCGCTCCACCCGCGGCGCCGGCAAGGCTTTGCGATCCACTTTCCCATTGGGTGTGAGCGGAAGTTCCCCCAGTCTCATCCAGAGGGAGGGAATCATGTAATCCGGCAGGGTTTCACTCAAGAAACGGCGCAACTCCATGGTCGGGATATCCCCATCCGCCACATAATAGGCGACCAATCGTTTCTCCCTGGGGATGTCTTCGCGCGCCACCACCACGTTTTGGCGAATGGCTGGATGGCGGCTGAGCGCATATTCGATATCCCCCAATTCAATCCGGTATCCCCTGATTTTCACTTGATGGTCCACCCGGCCCAAACATTGGATTCGCCCGTCCGGAAGATAGCGGGCCAAATCCCCGCTGCGGTACAGCTTGGCGGCGCCTTCGGGGTTGAACGGATGGGGAATGAATCGTTCCGCGGTCAAATCGGGCCGATTCAAATAGCCGATCGCCAAGCCAATTCCCCCGATATAAAGCTCGCCCACCACACCGACCGGCACAGGTTGGCGTCCCTCATCCAGAATGTACGCTTCCAAGTTATCAATGGGTTTCCCGATGGTGATCGGTCCGTTGCCATGCCCGATGCGGTCACAGGCCATCCATATGGTTGCCTCGGTCGGGCCGTACAGATTCCACAAGGACGAGCCCACTGAGAGTAGTTGCTCGGCCAATTCCTTCGGCAACGCTTCTCCCCCGCACAGCATGCGCAAATTTTTCTTGCCTTGCCATCCGGACTCGATCAGCAAGCGCCATGTGGCCGGAGTGGCCTGCATGACGGTCGCATCCGTCTCCTCCAAGCAAGCCGCAAGCTTTTGGCCGTCCATTGCCGTTTCCCTGCTGGCGATCACCACTTGGGCTCCGGCCGCCAACGGCAAGAACAGTTCCAACACCGCAATGTCAAACGACAAGGTTGTGACAGCCACCAACCGGTCTTGCGCCGAAAAGCTCAGTTGCTTCTGCATGGCCAGCAAGAAGTTGACCACTGAACGGTGCGAAATTTCCACTCCTTTTGGACGCCCGGTCGAACCGGATGTGAAAATCACATAGGCGCGGTCGGCCAACGAAGCGGAAGGGGGAAGGGGAACCATGGACTCCCGCGACACCCCGTCCCAATCACGGTCCAAACAAATGGCTTCATAAGACCCTTCGGGCAGCAAGGGCAATACGCGGGCTTGCGTCAAGAGCACCGGGGCTCCGCTGTCCTCCAACATCCACTCCAGCCGTTGTTTCGGAAACGCGGGATCGAGCGGAACATAGGCGGCCCCGGTTTTGAGGACACCGAGCAGCGCCACCAACATCTCCATGGAGCGATCGACGCAAATGGCCACCATTCGTCCCGGCCCAATCCCTTTTTTGCACAGGAAATGGGCCAACTGGTTGGCTCGCCCATCCAATTCACGGTAGGTCCATCGTCCGCCTTCGAACTGGACGGCCACCGCATCGGGGGTGCGCCGCGCCTGTTGTTCGACCAACTGGTGCATCAGGGCGTTCGGAAACTCCGATTTGGCCCCTTGCCACTCTGACAGCACGCGCTCCCGTTCCGCTTCGGTGAGCGGGGACACCTGTTGGACAGGGCGATCTGGCTCTTCCAACACCTGACGCAACACTTCAGAAAAATGGGCCGCCATGCGGGCAACGGTCTCGGGGGCAAACAAATCGATACTGTACTTCCATACCCCGATCAGATCCCCGTCCACTTCGGCCATCTCCAGCGTAAGATCCAGTTGCCCCTCCTGCTGGGCGATTGGGAAAGGACGGATCGTCAAATCGCCGAAGCGCAACCTCGCTTCCGTTTCGCCCGGAACCATGAATGGGGCCATGCCTTCCAACCGATGCAAGTTTTGCAGGATGAACGCCACCTGAAAAACGGGAGAACGGCCGGTGTCCCGTTGGGGTTGCAATTCTTCCACCATCAGGGGGAACGGATAATCTTGATGTTCCAGTCCCGCAAGCACCGTGGCTTTCACTTGCCGCAAAAAGGCTCGGAAGCTCGGATTTCCGGAGAAATCAGCCCGATAGGGAAGCATATTGATGAAATCCCCCAGCAACCCGGAGAACTCGGGGCGGCTTCGCCCCGTGACGGGAGAACCGACAATGATGTCCGTCTGTCCGGAGTACCGATGGAGTAAAACCTGAAAGCCTGCCAACAATAACGGAAACAGGGTGGTGCTTTCTTGTTTGGCCAAGCATTTCAGCCGTTCCGTCAACCCGCGATCCAGTTTGAACGGGAGGGAAGCACCGAGGTACTTGGGCCTTTTGGGACGCGGGAAATCAGTCGGCAATTGCAATTCCGGCAACTCCCCCGCCAATTGCCGATGCCAGTAGTCTCTTTGATTCCGGCCTACTTTCCCGTCCAACAATCGGCTTTGCCACCGGACAAAATCGGCATAATGGGCCGGCAGCGGGGGCAGGTTCGCCTCTTCTCCCGAACATTCAGCGGAATACAGGAGTCGCAATTCGTCGAGCAAAATTTCAATGCCCCAAAAGTCGATGGCGATGTGGTGCACCACCAACAAGAAAACGATATCGTCCGCCGCCCGGCGATACAAATATCCGCGCCAAACCGGGCCTTTCTCCAGATCAAACGGTTTGCGGTAATCCTGGTCCATCTGTTCCCTCAGTTCCATCTCGCTCCACCCGTTCGCCTCCACTTGAAACAGGGGCAAATCGGCCGGATCCCGCACCTGTTGCATCGGCTCCCCATCCATCACCCGATACGTGGTTCGGAGGGGGGGGTGGCGCCAAACCAATCGCTCCAGCGCCCGGCGGAAGGCTTCGGAATCGATCGGCGATTGGATCGCAAACGCGATTCCCACGTGATATGCCGCACTCTCGGGGGCCACTTGATGCAGGAACCACAATGAACGTTGACCATAGGAAAGCGGGTATTCCCGTTTCTCCACCGGTTCCCAGTTTTCCTGCATGTTGGGCTCTTGCTCCGACAGCCCTTCATCAAGCCGTTCAATCAACTCGTTCAGGCTGGGCCCTTGCAGGAATGTAACCATCGGCAAGGTGAATCGCAGGTCTTTTTCAATCCGGTTCCTCAGCTCCACCGCCATCATCGAATCCAACCCCAACTGGGTAAGGGGTTGACCTGCGGGCACTTCTTGTGGATCAAACCGCATGACCCGAGCGACAAGAACGCGGAGGTACTCACCCAACACCGCTCGTTTTTTTGCAGGGGTGGCCTTTTCCCATTTGTTCCGCCACTCGGAACCGGATGGATTCTCCGTTTCCGCTTCCTCGTTTTCTGTATCTCCCAACAATCCTTGAAGTAATTTGATTTGACCGGCAAACGGGTACAGTTTGGCCCACTCCAGCCAATCCACATCCGCCACCGCCACCACGGCGGAGGGATGATCGCAAATCTGTTTAAGGGCTTCCATCCCGGTTTCAAGCGAGAGTTGGTTCATCCCGGCCGTGGTACTGGAAGAAGCCAATTTTTCATGGGGTGTACGAACCGCCATCCCCGCTTCCGCCCACGGTCCCCAAGCAATGCTGACCGCATCGGGGCACATGCGGTTCCGTTTCTTGGCCAAAGCGTCAAGAAACGCATTGGCTCCCGCGTAACCGGCCAGACGCGGTGGGCTGAGAATCGAGGTAAAGGAAGAAAACAACACGAAACAGTCAAGCGTTCCCGGCGGAAAAAGTTCATCCAACCAAGCGGCGCCAAGCAATTTGGGACGATAGACCTTCCAAACGTCCGCAAATTCCATCTCTTCAAACGCCAGGTTCTCCACAACCCCCGCCAGATGGAAGACACCCCGGATCGGGGGCCAGCCTTCCTCGCGATAATTGTCGACAAAGCGGCGGAGGGATGGTTCATCGGCCAGATCAAAGAAGGCAAGATGAACACTGGCACCCATCGCTTCCAATTGTTTCACCGCTTCAATCCGCTGACTGATCCGGGGGTCGTTCGGAACCCGGCTCCATTCGCTTCGTGGCGGAAGTGGGGTTCGTCCCGTCAAAATCAGGCGGCGCGCCCCTTGCCGCACCATCCATTTGGCCAATTCTAATCCCAATTCGCCCAATCCCCCGGTGATCAGGTAGCTGGCATCCGGTCGGAACGAAAGGGATGGCCCATGCTTTACAGTCAGCGCTTTTCGCTCCAAACGGGCCGCATATCGCTGTCCCCGGCGATACAAGATTTGATCTTCCCCATCCAGTTGCGCTATCTCCGTCAAAATGGAATTGGCCCGGTCCGCTTCGCTTTGGGTGGGGTCCACATCCAATAATCCCCCCCATAGGTTGGGGTGGGCGACGGAGAAGGCCCGGGCAAATCCCCAGACCGGAGAAGAAGCGATCCGAATCGGCCCATCCTCCTTGGCTTGCGCTCCGCCGGTGACGAACCACACTTTCGCATTCTTTGGCGGATGCTTAAGCAAAGACTTGATCAGGGTTAAAGCACTGCCCGTGCCCAAGCGTTGCGTTTCTTCCAACCGGGCAGGCGCGACGTGTTCCGGAAGGTCCAGGGTCCACATGTGCAACACTCGAATCGGGTCGGCTCCCGCCCGCTCGACCACCTCGCGCCATCTTGCGGGTAGTTTCTCACCAGCCTCCTGCCCCAAATCGACCACGTTTCCGCCCCGCCGTTTCAAAATCTCCGCCAACCGGTCTCCCACTCCCCGGCCATCTTTCAGAATGACCCACCAACCAGTGGCGTCCCATTCCTCGGGAACCGGTTGGATGGGGACTGGGTGCCAATCCACTTCATAAAAGAAATCGGAGATCTTTTTCGCTTGACCGGCTCGATCCAGGCTAACCGCTTCAAAATCAGCCAAATGCCCCAGCGGTTCACCCCCTTCATCGAACAGATACAAATCTCCCATGATCGCCGCCTCACCAACCCGGGCATCCGTGGAAACTTCCGCATAACACCACATCACTTCCTGCGGTTTGCGAAATAAGCGAATGCGCGAAATCCCCGCTGGAACAAAGACTTTTCCCTTTTGGCCCACCCCGTCCAATCCATAGGCGGCCGCGGCCATCACTTGAAAGCACGCGTCCAGCATCACGGGATGAATGTGACAAATCTCCGCTTCCGCATGAAGGCCCTCCGGGAGTTGGATCTTGGCCAAGGCCGTCCGCTCTCCCCCGTACAGCTCAGCGATCCGCTGAAAAGAGGGCCCGTACTCCAAGCCCATTTGTCTCATCCATCGGTAATGCTCTTCGGGGGTACGTTTTTCAAGACAACGCGATTTCAGACTGGCCCATTCGAGAAACGGACTGCTTTTCGGTGCGAATGATTCCGGTTGCGTGTACGGTCCAAGCGCCATCCTTTTCCTCCTCCCCTCTCAAACAACTGGCGATCCGGAACAACCACTCTCCCGCCGTTTTCTCATTCAGGCAAATGTGTACCAACCGCTCCGTTTCCTGTGGCAGAAACAGGGGGCGGTAGATTTTGAAATCTCGGATCTGCCAGGAAGCCGTCGGCTCGATATCATTGGCCGCCGCCAAGATGGATTCGATCATGGCAGAGGCGGGAACGACAACCATTCCTTGCACTTTATGATCAACCAACCAGGGAAGCGAGTCCGCCCTCCATTCGGCTTCCCACAGCCGACCTTCCAAGAGCGGAGACAATGGAACACGATCCCCCAACAAAGGGTGGACTCCATGACTTTTTCGGCGAGGCGCTGCCTCTCTCCGCTCCACCCAACACACATCGCTGCGCCAAGCGTACATGGGCAGCGAAACCACATGCCCTTTCCTTGGGCCTGTTTCCTGGAAACGGACGGCATAGCCGGCTTCGTACAACTGGCCAAGCGAATGCAACATCCGTTCCCTTTCCGGCTCTTGCCTGCGAATGGATGGCAACACAAGCCCGTCTTGGCCCAAGTCGCTTAAGCAACGCGAAATCGCACCGGACAGAACCGGATGGGGCCCGATCTCCAAAAACAGGCGATACCCGTCATTCATCAATTGCCGAACCGCATCCCCGAACAACACCGGCCGCCTCACATTTCGCACCCAATAGTCTTCCGTCAGCCGCTCCCCTTCGAGCCGAGTTCCGGTCACTGTGGAATAAAAAGGGATGCGGGAGAAATGCGGTTGAATCCCATTGAGTTCCCTGCGGAGTGCGTCCAGGCAAAATTCCATCTGATCACTGTGGAAGGCATATTCGCCAAACAGCTCCCGGAAAAACACGCCACGTTCATCCAACGCTTGTTGCACCTTCTTCAACTCGGCGGGATCCCCCGCCAACACCGTTGCGTCGGGGGCATTGACGGCCGCCAGATGCAACCGGCCGCCCGCCTTGGCCAAATAAGGCTGAACTGCTTGCGGCGACAAACCCGTTGCCGCCATTTTCCCTTTGCCTTTGGCCGGTTGCATGAGCCTGGCCCGGGTGACGATGATGCGCACCGCTTCTTCCAGTGGGTAGGCTCCGGCAGCATGTGCGGCGGCCACTTCCCCCATGCTGTGGCCCACGACCGCGGCCGGATCAATGCCCCAAGATTGCCACAATCTGAAAAGAGCCACTTGCAACGAAAAAACCAACACTTGAGCGATCGCCGTATCTTCAAGGCAAGCGGGATCACCATCCCGGTGGAAATAATCCAACAGGGACCAACCGGCCCATTTTTCCACCCACACGGCACATTCTTCCACGCCGGAGCGGAAAACGGGTTCCGAACGCATCAACTCCCGGCCCATGCCCAACCATTGTCCGCCTTGGCCCGTGAAGACAAAGACAGGTTTGTCAAGCCCTTTTTGCTGTTGGATGAGGTGGCGGGGTTCTTCTAGCCGATCGAGCAATTCCTCCATCGTCTTCGCCACCCATGTGCTGCGGATGGGATGATGCGTTCTCCGAACCGAAGCGGTGTAAGCCAAATCCCGCAATGAGACCTTCCCCTTATTCTCCCGGACCCATTCTTTCAAGGCGGTCACGTAAGAGGCGAGGGAATCTTCGCTCCGGGCGGAAATCGGAATCAGGAAAGGAGTGTCCCCTTTTTCGTCAAAGCGGTCGTCAGCCGGCACAGCGGGAGCTTCTTCCATCACGACATGAACATTCGACCCGCCGAATCCGAATGAACTGATTCCCGCCATTCTCCCTTTTTCTCCCCCATCCCAAGGCTCGCATTGGGTCTGCACCCCGATGGGGAACCGGTCAAACGGAATATGTAGATTGGGCGTTTCAAAATGGAGGCTTGGAACAAACTCACGATGTTTCAACATGAGGGCCACTTTAATCACGCTGGCGATTCCGGCCGCCGCCTCCAAATGCCCGATATTGGTTTTGACCGAACCGATTCGCAACTTCTGCCCGACCGGGCGCCCTTTGCCCATTACGTTCCCCAGCGCCTTCACTTCAATCGGGTCCCCAAGGGGCGTTCCCGTTCCGTGCGCTTCCACATAGTCGATCTCTGCCGGAGCGATCCCAGCATGTTGACAAGCCCGTTTCAGCACTTCCTCCTGGGCGATTCCATTAGGGGCCGTGATGCCATTGCTTCGCCCGTCTTGATTGACCGCGCTCCCCCGGATGACCGCGTAAATCCGATCCCCGTCAGCAAGCGCCTTTTCTAGTGGCTTCAAGATCACCACGCCGGCCCCTTCACTGCGCACATACCCATCCGCCTTGGCATCAAACGTTTTGCATCGGCCATCACTTGCCATCATGCCCGCCTTGGAAAAACCGATGGTGATCTCAGGTTCCAAAAGCAGATTGACCCCGCCCACTATCGCCTGGTCGCTTTCCCCGCTCTTCACGCTTTGCAAGGCAAGATGGATGGCGGTGAGAGAGGAAGAACAAGCCGTATCAACAGTGATGCTCGGCCCCTGCAAATGGAAAAGGTAAGAGATGCGGTTGGCCGCGATACTGTGCGAGTTCCCGGTCATGGGGTAAATGTCCAATTCCTTGTGATTTGTCAGCATACGTTTTGAATAATCGATGACCGACAATCCGATGAATACCCCTGTTCGGGAGCCGCGAAGCTCCTCGAATGGGATTCCGCCATCTTCCAACGCTTCAACCACCGTTTCCAACAAAATCCGCTGTTGCGGGTCCATCCGTTCCGCTTCGCGTGGCGTAATGCCGAAGAAACCATAATCGAATTCTTTCACCCGGTCGATGAACCCACCCCACCGTGTATTCATTTTCCCGGGCTTCCCTTGCACCGGATCGTAAAACTCTTCCACGTCCCATCGATCTCCGGGCACTTCCCGGATCGCATCGACTTGGTTTTTCAACAAGTCCCAAAACATTTTCAGACCATGGGCACCTGGGAAACGGCAACCCATCCCGACAATCGCCACACTTTCCAGAGCAACCCGTTTGCGATCTTCCCGCCCCTGACCGGAACTGGACGGAGTTTCCGTCAGGAAGTCCACCAACGCTTCGATGGTTGGATAATCCCACAACAAGGTGGGGGGCAACTCCCGGCCCAACCATTCCCCCAACTCCGAGGTCAACATCACCGCCTGCGCCGAATCCAACCCATAACTGGAAAACGGCTCCTCCAACTCGATTTCCTCTTCCGACAAAAACAAATTTTCTGATAAGTAGCGAACCAACCACGCTACCATTTCAGTCCGACCCGCACCCCCAAACGTTTTCGGATCGCGATCGAGAGCATCTTGTTTTTCAGACATGGTTTCACCTCAACCCACTTGATTCTAAGGTGTCTTAAATCCAATGGCTAAACCTTGATTCACTCTTTCCCCCGACAGAGGTCCCGCAATCGCGACGTCTCCACTGGGTTTCGCCGTACCCGCTCACCTTCCGACAAGCCGCTCGTTTTTTCGGTTTGATCACAAACGGCAGACGCATAGTCGTGATCAGGCACAAATGCTTGAACCAGCAGCCATCCCATTGACCAAATCCCCGACAAATAACGGATGCACGTACCCAGTGAAGTAAAAAGGATTTCCAGAAAACATATGTAAGGAAAAGGTGCCGGATGGCACAGCCTCCTATGGGCAACAAAGCAAACGTTTTTTCTTCCCAATAAATAGAAGGGATCATTGAGTGGCTCCACTTTTTTAAGCGATGATCTCGTTTGTTATGATTAGAAGCTATTTCAAAACCATCTTTTGGATGGAGAAATAGCTATGGCGATCGCTCCAAAACCGTTTTCCCATTCGCTTTGTCCATCGGCGCTCATCGGGAAAAGGTTTTTCCGCTCATCAACGACTTTTGAAATAACTTTTAATCTACATTCTTTCAATGATTTCTCACTTTCATATTAAACAACGCATTTGATGCCTCTGTTAACAAACTGATAAATGATAATGAAACCAAAAAACGAAATATTCCATCAAAAAACAGCACTCCATGGGCGCTTATACCAATCCGATTGCAAGTTGACCAAAAATCCCTGTCCATTCAGGCTTTTTCTGACCACTTGGTTAACGCATCTAAGCCGATCACACCTTCGGAAACACAAGACGATCATCCTCTTAACAAAATCAATCACAAGAAAAAGCGGCAAAGGACGAAACATTCTTTTTTCATTTAAAGAGGTCAATAAAACGCGATGATAATGATAGTTAATGTCAAAAGATTCGCTCCGGATATTAGATTCCAAAAATTGAATATTTTTTGATAACATGGTCGAAAACGTTTTGAGTCTCATTTTAAGCATAACGTTTTTTTAACTGGTAATCAAGATATTTAAATTAGTTTTATATTAATAACAAATTCACTTCATATACATCCTATTTTTTCTTTTTCCTTCCATTTTTACACAACTGGATTTGACTCTGGTTCCATCCTGGTGATTCTCCAATTGATGGATCTGCCACAATCTCAACGATTAGCCGATCCCAGCCAAATTCCATCCCGCCCATTTAACCATTGCCGATCGGCGGCGGTGATGAACCTAGATAAGTAATGGTTGTTTCCGCATTTGCCAGCGGGCTGACACCAAAAATCCATTCGGTGTTGTTTTCCTTCCTGAAAAATATCTTTTGCGTTTCACCGATGACTCCCTTTCATTACTTTGACAGCAATTTCTCCTCCGATTTATAAAAGCGCAGGGCATTCCCGCCGAAAATGGCTGACTTCTTTGCCGTGCACAACACCGCCGTCTACATTCAATGACGAACCCATCATGGACTGCAACTCATCCGATGGCAGAATAGGGCTGCCTGCGCCACCTCTTCTGAACGGGCTAATTATTCCGTTAATAGTCTTTTTCAATCGAATTCAATGATTCCATGGTTCTCATAAGAAGTTTCCAGATAGTTTTCGACAAAAGAGGATGGAAATGTCAATATTTGTTTTTCTATTTTAAATTTTTATATCCACTTGCCTAAAAATATTAGTAATTTCTTAATATACATTATATAATGTGTTTATAAAATAATCACAATCAATCGAAGGAGTGCGACGATTACGATGACAAAGCGGAAAAACCTTTTCATTGCCGTCACTACGGCAATCGCCTTAACCTTATCCATTCCGATCGCTTTTGCGGAACCCGGCATCAATGCCAACCAACCGCAAACCAAAGCCATTGACGCCAAATCCGTCGCCGATCAGCACCTGAAGGAACATGCCAGCAAGTATCAATTGCCCGATGATCTCTCCAGTCTTCAATTCGTGACTACCATCGATACGGAGGCCGCTTCTTATGTCCGCTATCAACAGGTGATCCAAGGAGCCCCCGTTTTTACCAAACAAATCACCGTTACAGTCGACCGCGCCGGGAAAGCTTTGCTCGTCGTTTCTGATTATGTACCGTTTAACTCGATTGAACAAATGAAAAGTAAAATTTCTCCACAAGAAGCGGAATCAAAAGCGCTTGAATATATCGGCGGCGCGAACAAAAGCAAATGGTCGTCAGCCTCCCGCGAGTTCGGCTATGTGATCGAAGACGGCAAGGCCATCCCGTCATACCGGGTTGTCGTAAAAACAAATGCGCCGGCTGACGAATGGGATACTTATGTACATGCCGGCAGCGGCAAGTTGTTGAAAAAGAAAAACAGGGTCCAATATGCCACGGGCACAGGCAAAGTCTTCAACCCGAACCCGGTCGAAACGCAAGACTCCACTTCCGGTTTGGCTGATAACAGAGATGCGGATTCCACCGCATTGACCAATCAATTAAAGTCTGTGACACTGCTTGGCTTGGATGGTTCAGGTTACTTGAGAGGGCAATATGCAACCATATCTTCCAAAGCAAAAACCTATTCAGCCACCAATACCTTTAACTATACCCGCGCAAATGACAGCTTTGAGGATGTGATGGCTTATTACCACATTGACACCTTGCAACGCTATATCCAAAGCCTTGGCTTCACCAATATCAATAACCGTTCGATCACGGTAAACACGAATGGGACAACTGCTGACAATTCTTTCTACTCTCCGGCCACCAAAGCTTTAACATTTGGCACTGGCGGAGTGGATGATGCAGAAGACGCCGGGATCATCGCACATGAATACGGTCATTCGATTCAAGACAACCAAGTTCCCGACTGGGGCCAATCGGCGGAAGGCGGCGCCATGGGAGAAGGGTTTGGCGACTACCTGGGGGCTACTTATGAAGATGCGCTGACAGGGAACGATACCTTTGGCAAAGCTTGTGTGGGTGAATGGGATGCGGTTTCATACTCCTCTTCCAATCCGCCTTGCTTGCGCCGCTTGGATGAAAACAAAGTATATCCGCAGGATTGGGCTGGCGAAGTGCACGCCGATGGCGAAATCTGGTCCCAAGGCGAATATGAAATGGCCCAAGCTTTCGGACGTGATGTTGCGACAAAATTGATCTTGCAATCCCACTGGTCATTGACGCCAAACGCCACATTCAACGATGGCGCAAAAGCGATCAAGCAAGCGGATGTGCTGCTTTACAATGGCTCACATGGCGCTCAAATCGATGCGATCTGGGCTGCGCGCGGCATTTCTACCCAATAGTGGCAAGCCTACTGTTTTTGCCAATCATTTCGCCGCCGTGGAGATGATTTTCTTCAAATGGCTCAACTTATAAAAACATTCTGAATAAACGCAAGGGAACTGGGACCGCTCTCCCATTTCCCTTTTTTCAACTAGGGCGTGTCTGATCAATATGTCGGCGGCTCCAAAACCGTTTTCCCATTCGCTTCACTTGTCCATCGGCGCTCATCGGGAAAAGGTTTTTCCGCCTTCTCCCAATGGTCAACTTGATTTGCCAGACACGCCCTAACAATTACCAACTGTCGCTTTATATTTTGATTCATGCTTTCCAGCAACACGGATCTTTCTTTTTACAAAGATCGGGCTTTCCTTACGGTTAAGTAAAACCCGCCATAAATAGCGGCGGGCATTCTGATCTAATCAGACAGCTCATTCAAAAGAGATTTATTCCTTGAATAAATGAAATAGATGAACAAACCAATCACCAACCAAATAAGAAACACATACCAGGTGCCGGCAGAAAGGTTGGTCATCAAAAAGATGCAAATGGCGATGGACAGAAGCGGAATATAGGGCACCCAAGGCGTACGGAAAACACGCGGTAATTGGGGTTGTGTTTTTCGCAACACGATCACCCCCAAAGAGATCAATGTAAAAGCAGTCAACGTCCCGATATTAATCATTTCTGCCAACCGATCCAGAGAAACACTTCCCCCAAGCAATGCTGCGATAACCCCAATGATCCAAGTCGCCTGATAAGGGGTTTGGTACGTTGCATGAACTTTAGAAAAAACGCCGGGCAGAAGGCCATCCCGTGACATGGCGAATATGATTCGGGTTTGCCCGTACAGCATGACCAACATCACGGTAAGCATGCCAAGAATGGCACCAAGGTCAATAAAACCGGCTACCCAGTTTTGGCCCGCATACTGAAGCGCGAGAGATACCGGATGAGCAACTCCTTTAAATTCCGCAAACGGAACGATTCCTGTCATAATGGCTGAAACAGCTATATATAAGAGGATGCAGATGCCGAGTGAAAACAGAATTCCTCTCGGGAGGTCTTTGGCTGGATTTTTCGTTTCCTCGGCTGCGGAAACGACGGCATCAAATCCCAAAAAGGCGGTAAATGTAATAGCGGCGGCGGAAAAAACACCTTCAAAACCAAATGGTAAAAAATTATGCCAATTTTCCGGTTTGACATAACCGACCCCAACAACGATAAACAAGATCACCACGGCCGTTTTGATAATAACCATGATGTTGTTTACGCGCGCGGATTCTTTCACTCCTCTGGACACAAAAAAGGTAATGATCATGACGATGATAAAGGCGGGTAAATTAAACCATGTTTCCACTCCGGGTACCGCCCCATGAGCTGCCGTCAAAGCCGTTGGCAAGGAAATGCCGAAGCCATGAAGCAAACTCTGCAAATATCCCGACCACCCGGCCGAAACCAGGCTGACGGCCAATAGATATTCCAAAATCAGATCCCACCCGATAATCCAAGCCACCAGCTCACCTAAGGTCGCATAAGTAAATGTATAAACGGAGCCCGAGACGGGAGTGATTGTGGCAAACTCAGCATAACACAATGCGGTCAAGGCACATGCCAGTCCGGAAATCAAGAACGAGATCATGATCCCGGGCCCTGCCGTAACGGCACCTGTTCCCGTAAGCACAAAGATGCCCGTGCCGATGATGGCCCCCAACCCCAGCAAGGTCAAATCCCACGCTCCCAATGTTCTATTTAATGGAGTCCCTGTCTTGGCTTGTTGAAGCATGGCGTTAATGCTTTTCTTCCTGAACAAATTCATGAAATAAACCTCCTACTTTACAAAGCAAAAACATCAAAATTGCATGTGAATTTACAAAAAAAATCCATCTCTTATTGATTCTTTTCAAGATAATAACGATATTATCCCCGAAAAACTCTATACATTATGTATGAAATTAACAACAAATTTTTGATACAACAATAAAAAACCATGATTTATGTAAAAATTCTCTAAACAGTCTGAGTTCTCACCCTGCTCGATGAATAAAAAAAGACGCTTATTGCGTCTTCTCAAGATCTCCAGATGGGAGGTTAATTGGTTTATACCAACAGGGAAAGCCCGTTCTTTTGCACGACTTCTTTGGATAAAAACAAATAATCCAGCGATTTTTGCAGGTCTTTTTCGATTTCAATTTCCTTCTTGGTTCCGTCCAGGATATTAATGATCTCAATTTTTTCCGGAAAAGATAAGACACCGTGATGGCAAAAGACTGAGATGATATGCTTAAACGCCTCTAAGACATAGGGGTTCTCAAAAACGATGTATTTTTTGATGGCCACCGAAGTGGGAGTCCATTGAACCACATGCAAATTCAGCTGTAAACTCAAGTTCAGCTCCTTAATGAACGCATTCAGCTCTTCAAACAAAAGCGCGGGAGGACTCATGCTGCCATCATTGGATAAATATTGCAGCAAATGATCCGTTATTTTTAACAACACTTCATGATAGTGGAACTTGGACTCAAACAGTCCAACATCTTTTTTCCAGTATTCACCAATCAGTTCAAGCACGCGAATTCCGGAGCGCCTTTCCACGGGCAGTCGATAATACGCCTGGATCACTTGGTTCACCGTGCTTTGTACAACCTTTGCCCATTCTGGACGCATGACTTTGCTGCATTGGTCACAGCAGAACCAAGCATAGCTCATATCTTCATCGGATAACACAAATACATCTCGCATTCTCATGTTTTCACCCCATCATCTGACTATGCAGTTGTTGAGAGCTGGATCACAAAGTTTCTGCCGAACTGTTTGCAAGTCTCTCTTTCTTCCCCCGATGGAGCCAGCTCCACTTTTAATCCTTTCAACACCAGATTGGCTCCCAATTCGGCAAGCCTTTCCGTTAGAATATCGACTGCCGCGCCAAACTTTTCATAAGCGGAATCACAAGAGCCGAAAACGGCAGCCCTCTTTCCCGTCAAGTCCAATTCTTTCATCTCTTCATAGAAATCGATAAATTCATCCGGCAGTTCCCCATCTCCCCATGTGTATGCCCCTAGCAAAATCCCTTCATAATCTTGAAGTTCGGACACATCCGCATCCATCACTTCCTTCATGTCAAGGACCCAACCTTGCTCGCGAATCCCTTCGGCAATCAACTCAGCCATCTCTTCTGTGTTGCCTGTCATGCTGGTATAAATCATGATGATCTTCACCATGGAATCCTCCTTCACAAGAACTGGTTTACGTTGCCATCATTATAACATCAATGATAATGATTATCAATATCATTATAAGGCCTTCGCCTTGTTGATGGTGATCTTGTTTTGGGCTTCACACCTGAAAACCAGTTATGGCCACACCCCTTTCATTCATATTGGGAAGGTTGTATACTTTTAAAAGCAAGTATTTAGGAAGCAGAAGTATTTTTCGCCAGCACGGGCGGATGATGATGTAGCCCCGCAACATTTCATAGATTAGGAAGGATTAAACATGCCGATTATGCGTTTTAAAGGATTTGAAAGAGAGCGAATCAAAACACTTGCCCCATTAATCATAGATGGCATGCATGAAGTAGCCAATGTGCCAAAAGAAAATGTGAAGATCGAACTGCTCCATGTGGAAGCAATCACCAAGTCCCCGCAGTATGTGGAGATCTTAATGTTTGAGCGGGAACAGGAACAGCATGATGCCGTTGCGGCCATGTTGCATCACTTGTTGTGTCGGCACGGATTTGAACAGGTCCATATTTTTTTCATCCGATTAACCCCCTCACTTTATTACAAAGGTGGTACCCCCTTGAACCAGATTCCCATGGCGAAAAAGCCGATCGGAACCCCCTGAAAAAGCCACGTTTGCCAATGACCTTCCGCAAGCGGCGTCGACAGCTTCCCACTCTGCCGGAAAAGTTCGGAGCACCATGGAAAAAGGCCGGAGGCTAGCGCCTTCGGCCTTTTTTTGCTACATGTGCCCGCATGAATAAATATTTATGTTCTGGGTTATTGTTTGTGTGGTTGCCGATATTCTTTGATCACTTCGTGCAACCGGTCAGGGAAGTTGGAGAACATCCCGGTGACGCCCCACTCAAGCAATCTCTTCATGTCAGCCTTTTCATTGACGGTATATGGATGAATCTGCAAACCCGCCCGACGGACTTTTTGGACATAGGCGCGATTGATTTTGTCGAAGTTCGGCCCAACTCCCACCGCATATCGTTTGATCTCTTTGATTTCCCCGTCAGAAATGGTTGCGATTCCCGGCGTCTCATACCACAGAAGCTGAACCAGCGGAATATGCGGGTTTAATTCATGAACTTTTTTCAAGCTCTCTTCACTAAAAGATTGAATGATGACTTTGCCGGAGCGCCCATTGGTGCGGGTCAGTTTGTAGCGGTCAAGGATCTCAATCAATTTCTCTTCCATGCCCGGATAAACTTCTGGCGCCTTGGTTTCAATGTAATAGTTGGCGCCAGCACCAAACTTTCGAATCACTTCCTCCAAAGTGGGCACTTTTAAACCGACGTAAGCGGGATTGGCGTACTGCGGATATTTTTCATTAAACCAAGAACCGGCATCCAACTTTTTGATTTCAGCCAAAGTGAGCTCTTTCACATAGCCGCTACCGTTGGTGGTGCGATCCACCGTTTCATCATGCATCGCGATCAGATGGCCATC
The DNA here is from genome assembly GCF_042665195.1 of Laceyella putida. NCBI lineage: Bacteria > Bacillati > Bacillota > Bacilli > Caryophanales > Thermoactinomycetaceae > Laceyella > Laceyella putida. Next base: position 3,100 of record NZ_JBHTBW010000013.1, on the reverse strand, counting down.
TTTGGTCATTTGTAAATCGATTTCAATGTAATCCGCTTTCATTTTCCGTCCCAATTCATACGAGGGAATGGTATGTTCAGGCGCATGCCCGGAAGCTCCCCGATGGGCCACATTCAAGATTTTGCTTGAGGGATAGGGCAAATCAGGGCTAACCGTTTTTGCCCCCGCGATTGAAGGAATGGCCAATGCCAGACCAAGCGTCAATGCGGCAACGCGTTTTGCTGTGCTTTTCATTAGATCATCTCCTCACGCTTAGGCTGTTTGGGGAGTTGGGAAATAAACATCCCCCAACCCATATGTTCACACACAAACGACGTTGAAAGTGAAAAGGTTTTATTTCAAATGTGTAAATCCACTATCAAGCCAAATCCGACGACTCCTTGGGCAATACATCAACTCTGTTCCACCGCTTTCCCCGCATGCCAAGTCATCGCCAAAAACAAAATCGACAACACGCAAGAGACAATGAGCAGAATAAAGCCTCCATCCCATCCGAATGAATCCACGACAACTCCCATCATGGCGTTAGCAAATGCCGCACCACCTAAGTAGCCAAAAAAGTTCGTCAAACCGGCGGCGGTTCCCGCAGCCTTTTTCGGCGCCAAATCCAACGCATGCAGACCGATCAGCATGACCGGCCCGTAAATCAAAAAACCGATCATAATCAGGGCGATGTTATCTATCAACGGATTTCCCGGCGGATTTAACCAGTAAACGACCACAGCCAGTGCCACCAAAGCCATAAAGATGATGCCCGCCGGTGCGCGCCGGCCTTTAAACAGCTTGTCACTCATCCATCCACACAGGAGGGTACCCGGAATCGCCGCATACTCATATAAAAAATAGGCCCATCTGGTACTGTCATGGCTAAACTTTTTCACTTCGGTCAGATACGTGGGCGCCCAATCAATCACCCCGTATCGGACGAAATAGACAAAAACGTTGGCCAAAGCGATATACCAGAGATATTTATTGTTCAATACATACTTAAACAAGATTTCTTTAATCGTCCGTTCCTTTTCCCTGTCTTCCACCTGATCGTCGGGATATTCATCCTTATACTCCTCAATTGGCGGCAGACCACAAGATTGCGGGGTATCCCGCAAAGTGATCAACACATAGACCGCAACCAGTAAAGTCATCATCGCCGGGAAGAAAAAAATGCTTTTCCATGTGGCAAACAACATAATCCCCAAGCTGACAAGCGGGGCGGTCAACCCTTGTCCAACATTGTGGGCCACATTCCAAATCGACATCTTCGTCCCGCGTTCACTGATGGAAAACCAGTGCACCATCGTACGTCCGCTAGGAGGCCAGCCCATCCCTTGCACCCAGCCGTTGAGGAACATCAAGATGAACATTATGGTGACGCTCTCCGTCACATAGGGAACGGTCCCGAAAAAGATATTGATCAGCCCCGATAAAATGAGACCCGTAGGCAAAAAATATCTGGGGTTGCAACGGTCGGACACCATCCCCATCACAAATTTCCCAATCCCATAAGCGATGGAGACGGCAGACAGGATAAAACCAAGCTCCCCCTTAGAGAATCCCTCTTCTGCCAGATACGGCATCGCCAAGGAGAAGTTTTTTCTCACCAAATAATAGCCAGCATACCCAATAAAGATGCTCAGAAACACTTGCCAACGCAACCGTCGATACTCGGCGTCGATTCGCTCGGCCGGCAACCGTTGGATGTGAGGGGCGGGCTTATACAAACTGAGCAGTTTACCTATCATCCCATTTTCTCCTCCCTCTTCCTCTCTGTTTCCATGATTTTTTCAAATAACCCCTTTTCCGCCATTATTCTGTAAACCACAATCTTTGAAAGCGGATACATCCGAAGACATAAAAAAACCATAAAAAAGCAAAGAAGCCGACCACTTCTTGTTTTTTATGGAATCTCCACGCTCCGGACCAAAACTTATTAACTTATGCATAATAATTTTAACATTCTTTCAAAGGCATGACAACCTAATTGCATATGTACGTCCAAGCGCACCCATCCTCGACAAATATACCGAAAAGTTTAAGCTTTATGGCAAACCCGCACACACCACACCGTTTCCATCACCATCCAAGCGATGCGGATCACCGGGGCCCGCCTGTTCAAAGAAAGCCTGCGCCTCCTTCTGTGTTTTAAAGTCACTGCAGTCTTTATCCGGGAAATTCGGGTTCGGTTCCCCTTCTGCTATGCCACGTTCGGGTCGTTTCGCCGGCAAGATAGATTGGCACCATTTCTCCTTCTCGTATCCTTCATCCGTCACATAACCCGGACACTTCCATATCCCTTTCTTCGCTTCCCGGGCCTCGGCTTCCGCTTGACGGTATTCATCCAAGTGGTTCGTACTCTCGAATATGTATCCAACCCTGGCCAGCCCTTCTTTTAAGAGGGCTTGCTGCACACTTTGACCGTCCGCATAGATATGAGCCAGAAGGCGATTGTATTTGTCCCGCTTCTCTTTGTCCAATTCCACATAGACTTGTTTCGCGTCGGACAGCAACTTGTTGGTGTAGGCTTTGGCTTCAAACCCCAATGGTTGCTCTCCCAACTGCGGATGCGAAGTTTCAGGCATATCAATGAGCAGAAACCGAACGGATTCAACTTTTCCGTCAATCTCAAACTTGGCGGTATCGCCGTCCACAATCTCAACAAAAGTAACTTTTTCTTTAATGGGAGCGGGCGAGTCCAGCCCATAAGGGCCATCGTCAACCTTCGCGGCTTGCTGAGTTCCACAGCCAGTAAGGAAGAGCGCAAAAATGATCACAAGCGCAAATTGCCGCTTCAAGCTCATTCCCCCCTCAAATTTATAAGAGGTATCTTCACTAATCAGCATAGCACTATCTTCCAAACGATTCAATCGATTACAAAAGCGGACAATCTCCAAACCGCTCTGGATTACTAGGGCGTTAAATCGCCTTACCTTATGAGCAAGCTATTCATTCAAGCATAATCGTTTCGATTGAGTTCGATCCTTTCACCATCTTCCAGGCCGAGGGTTTTTAATAACAAGAAGAGACCACGTGTTGTGGTCTCAGACTGTAGACAAACCCCTTCTGAAAACGGTGTTCAGAAGGGGTTTGTTGGCTAGACGATAAA
>NZ_JBHTBW010000012.1:0-63485 GCF_042665195.1 Laceyella putida | reverse complement strand
AATGGACCTCAGTTTATTTCACATGCCTTTAGACAAGCATGTGAACAGTTCAAGCTGGAGCATGAAAGAATTCCGCCTAAAACACCTAACTTAAACGCCCACATTGAAGCCTTTCATCGCTTGTTACAGGATGAATGTTTATCTCGTTTCGAATTTAAAACGTATGGAGAAGCTTATGAGGCAGTGACAGAATACATAAGCTTTTACAATGAACGTCGAATTCATTCTAGTTTACAGGATTTAACTCCAAACGAATTTTACTTACAAAACCAAAAGCATTTGATTTTGACTTCAACCGTTCGAGTTTAGTTGAAAAAGGGTGAAAAAGCGAGCTTAAGATACACTCTGTCCAAAATTAAGGGGTTAATCCGAGAAAAGATATAGATGTTCTTGAACAACAAACCGTAGCTGTCGGTAGAACAGACATTAAAGGTTTGGAAAATCAAGTTTTCAAAGGTGCATCTCCAGCAGTCATAAAAGCATCAAAAAAAGAAGCGGGATTAAAACCTTTAGATATTGCCATGCCAAACAGACCCATAAAATCACCTTCTCCCTTCCCAGCTGCTACACGTCATGCTGAAGAAGGTGTGATTAATGAATTTGTTGAACAAGTAGAAAAAGCTGGATTAAAGCCAGAAGAAGTATCAGGGACACTATATATACATCAATCAAATCCAAGAGGTGTATGTACGGTTTGCATTCAAGGCATTAATAATCCTAGTGTCAAACCGGGTATATTCTTGCAATTAAGCAAGAAATATCCTAATTTGACAATTAAAGCAACTTCAGAAACGATTGAGGGATATAGACCAGCTGGGAGATTATCATTTACATTAAGAAATGGCCAGTTTATTGAATAAGGGGGGAATAAAATTGTTAACAAAATTTAACGAATTAGCTTCTGATGCCCAAGTAGCTTTTTTATTGGCACCATCAGATAAAATCGTTAATATCATCTCTGCTTCAACGGGTTATGAAAAGGCAGTAGAAGCATTAAAAGAATGTTGGAACTGGGTTGAAACGAAAAATGTTTCAGGGGATAAACTATATGAGTTTCTAGATACAATTGATGAAACAGGATTATTTGTATTGATGCAGTTAGAAGAAGATGAGAGGAAACTGATGGTATGGAATTGTGTTGTAACCGCAATTTCATTTACTACTTGGAAAGCATATAAGTTTAATGGTGAAAAATATCTTCCTGCTCCTATTGAAGAAGTAGATGAAGATTTGATTGAGTATTTTATAGACAATTTTAATGCTATTAATGCTAAAAATAAGGACACACTAGATAAACTCCTTGAATATTTGTTGGCTAATCATCCGAAAAATAGTCAAGAAAGTATTGATAAGGAAAAAGTTCTATCTATTATTAAATAAAAGTTACGATTGAAAAATCCACAGTGGAAGTGGAAAGTCACCAGCATTGCCAATGACCTGATGCGAGGTCGAAGATAAGCCTAAAAAATAGTGTTGATCTACGGTGTTATCGCAGTGGGATTTTGCCCAAATAGTGATAAAAAACGGCGTCACTCAAACTGATATTGGCCAATTCGATCAAAATCTCTCTATTTTGATCTACACATGTCATTCCGAAGCTACACTTCACAGTAAAGGAATTCTTCACCCCGCTAATCTCGTCCCCTTTTTTGCAAATGGTACACATCAGCAACGTGATGCAAAAGTTGAACGTCAAGGGCCGTTCCCAAGCGGTCGTTGAGTTGGTGCACCTGGGCGAACTAAAAATATAATCCTTGCATACCCCTGCCTTTTTGTTGGAGAGACGGTGGGGGTGTTTTTGTTGCCAATTGTTCGCATCCTATATTTTACATACCTAAACCGTTTTTACTTCAACTAACTTTTGAAAATTGAAACGAGGTATGATTTTGCTATAGTGACGTCATTGTTCACAATGCACGTCAAATATCTGGAATGAGTGGGGGACCGGTTTGGAATACAAAAAGTGGAGTTGGAACAACACAGATCGGCATTGTTAGTGCAGGCGATGCTCCTGAAGCCTGGGCATGTCAACTTGACCCCGATACGATCAGCATAGTTAGAAACTGGGCTGGATTGAATGGAACATAATAAATACATGTATCTAGCGGGCTGTGTATACAGCTCGTTATTTTTTAGGATCGCAACAATTTTTTTGTTACTTACGTTGTATTCATGTAAGGAGGAAGGGACATAATGCGTAATTTGACCATCATTTTCTGTTCTATTTTCGTTTTGGCAGGGTGTACAATGAATGAAGATTCGAAGAAAACCAATATATCTAAAGTTGATGTTCGAGCCTTTTTCTTTTCAGATAAGCAATTTCCTGAAAGAGCTTCGTTCTTTCAAACAGCTTTTAGGGCAACGAAGACCACTGCTTGTACGTTAGATCGTAAAAATGCAGAAGCTAGAAACAAAGAAGCGCTAAAAGACTATCCACCTAAGGATGAATATGATCGTGTGGAGTGGCCACTAGCCATTTGCAAAGAAGGCGGAGCCGGCGCTTATGTTGATTATATTGAGAGCAAAAAGAATGAAAAGGCCGAGAAGTGGTTACAAAAAGAGTTAAGCAAGTATCCGGATGGTACGCCTCTTTTCTTTAATATGGGAGAACGGCCGAAGATGAATATCATAATAGATAAAAAGGAACGAGAAGAGTAATAGTGGCTGTAACAGTTTATAAGGACGAACGAAATTTCTATATGGGTGTAGAGGGAGCATCGGCGATTTTTGTTGCCATTTACCCAATAAATGGAAAAATCGCTTGGGTTCCCAACTCTCAAGTCATTTTGTGTTTATAGGGGTACCGCCAACAAGCTAAGCAAAATTATTTAAACCCAAAAAAGCCGATTACCTGTACTTTAAGGAATCGACTTTTTTATTTGTCTTACAGATTTTTGCTGGCTGAAAGCCCACGGTTTCAATCGTGGGATGAAAGACGGCGTTGCTCGGTATCCCCATAAAGGGGATGCTTAGAGCAACTATTTTTTATCTTTTGATGTTGCAGTTTGCGGATCGAACAGTTAGGATCTGGATATGGAACAAGGAACGGGTGACCGAAATTTGTGAAGAGAATGAATGGGTCATTGTCGCTATGGAAGTCATGCCTGATCATTGTCATTTGTTCTTGAACTGTCTTCCCACTCATTCACCATCGGATATCATGGCAAAAGTGAAAGGAGTGATTTCAAGAAGACTGAGACAAGAATTTAAGCACTTGTCCCATCTGGTAAGTCTTTGGACACGTTCTTTCTTCGTTAGTACAGCAGGAAATGTATCAAGTGAAACCATTAAACGCTATGTAGAATCACAGAAGACAAGGGGTGAACACATGCCAACCATCACACTACGCTTAGAGCTACATAAACCAACCCAAGCTAAACAGCAGATGTACCAACGAATGACCGAGATGAATACGGAATTTGCGAACTGGTTACTCACACATCCAGAAGTGAACAAAGCAACAAGTAAGATATTCAAAGAATTTTCTTCTGAAACGTTCGTCACGAATCAAACGATTCGTGAGGTGAAGTCCCAAATGAAAAATCAAGAAGCGAAGACCTTTAAGAAGATGTGGTGTTGTTTTAATAATCAGAATCTAAAAATAGAGAAAGCGGGAGCTTTCTACACGGTTGCTTTTCCCACTCTAGAAAAGAAGATTGGCGTTCCTGTAGTGGCTCGCCCTTTTCAACAAGCATGGTTAGAACGAATCATAGCGGGCACTGCCAAGCAAGGAGCCGGAAAGCTCTACAAGAAGAAACAGAAATGGGTTCTGGCTATTGCCATCTCATTTGATGTGCAGAAAAGCCAAGATCAAAAAGCGATGGGGGTAGACTTAGGTCTGCGCTACTTAGCTGTAGCCAGTGTGGGAACCCAGTCTCTCTTTTTTAAAGGAAATGAATGTGCTTATATTCGCAGACGCTATTCAGCTAGACGTAGAAAACTGGGCAAAACCAAGAAACTTTCAGCAATTGAGAAGTCAAAGAATAAAGAATCCCGTTGGATGAAAAATCAAAACCATCGGATCAGTCGGCACATTGTCAACTATGCACTCGCCCACGGTGTGGGTGTCATTCGCATGGAAGACTTGACCGACATTCGCAACAGAGCCAAATCTAAAAAAGAAGCAGGGAGAAATCTTCACTCATGGGCGTTCTACCAACTCAAAGAATTCATCCGCTATAAAGCGGAGATGGCTGGGATCCGCTTTGAAGAAGTCAAAGCGGAATATACCAGTCAAACCTGCAAATGTGGACATCGTGAAAAAGCGAATCGAAAGGGACTTCGCTTCCAGTGTAAGCGGTGTAGCTATACCTGCCATGCAGACTTAAACGGAGCAATCAATATAGGTAAGGCGATATCCGGACTCGCCGCCTAGCGTACTGGTCATAGGTACGCCGCCCATATGGGTACATGCAACGATGTTGTAGAACTGTATGGGATGGGCTGATGAGACAGCCCTGAACTTGGAAGTTGTCCAAAGCAGAAATGGATTGAGGACATTCACTATCCAAGAATCCCACGGCTTCAGCCGTGTGGAGTCTCAAATTAACATAAAGGGGAGTAGATGACACATGTTTATGCGTTTTGAAAGAATGAGCAGATTAAAAAGCTTTGAGATGCCAACGGTAGTAAAACACGGCATCGGCGTGGTCAAGCATACAGGAGAAGAAGTGAAAAAACTCGGCGTCAATAAAGTGCTGCTTGTCACGGACCCAGGTGTAAGAAGAGTAGGTTTGATTGATCCCGTTGTTGCAAGTTTAAAAGAAGCTCAGATTGAAGTCGTGATATTTGACAGAGTAGAACCAAACCCGTCCATTCATGTTGTAGCTGAAGGGACAAAGGTATATCTCGTTGAAAATTGTGACGGCCTAGTGGCTGTTGGCGGCGGCAGCTCGATAGATACGGCCAAAGCCGTTGGGGTTGAGGTTGTCCACGGAGAACCGGTATTAGAGTATGAAGCGGCTGAGGGGAAAAACCGCTCTCCAAACGGATTCCGCCTCTTACCACTATTCCTACTACGGCCGGAACGGGTAGTGAGGTTACTCAATGGGCAGTGATTACCGACCCGGATCGCCAATTTAAATTTAATGTGGGAGGTCCGTTGATTGCTGCCCATTTGACGATTATCGATCCGGAACTTCACGTCTCCATGCCTCCACATATTACGGCAGCCACAGGAATTGATGCCTTGTCTCACGCCATTGAATGCTATACTTGCCATTACGCTCAACCGATAACGGATGCCGTTGCGCTACTCGCCATCGAGTATGTTGCGAAGTATTTGCGCCGGGCAGTAGCCAATGGCAAAGATATTGAAGCGCGCTATGCCATGTCACATGCAGCTATGCTTGCCGGACTTTCATATGGGAGCGAATCGGCGGGATCCGCACACGCGATGGCGCAAACACTTGGTGGAATCATCCCTGTGGCTCATGGTCAATGCGTAGCGGCGCTGTTAGGGCCTGTCATGGAATATAACTGGATGGGAGAGCCGGAGAAATATGCGCGTATTGCACAGGCAATGGGTGTGAACATCTACGGCATGAATGTCGAGGAAGCGGCAAAAGCAGCTGTAAAAGCGGTTTATCAATTAGTGAAGGATGTGGAAATCCCGACCCTGGAAGAACAAGGTGTGCCTACCGATATGATTCCACGCTTGGCACAAGAAGCATACAACGATCCGCAAACGATTGGGAATCCGCGTGACATCGACGTAAAAGGCTATGAATGGATTTATCGCCGTTGCTTTAATTTGGAGCCGTCGACGATCGAAGAATACAACAGCAAGCCGTTGGTCAGTATCTAAGAATATAAAAATAAATATTCATAAAAATCCCCGTGTGAGATCCCTCTTCATTTTCTACGGACATGAGTGAAAATATCGCTAGTACTTTCCTAACCAAGTCCATAACACAGATAAACGCCATGGAATCTCTAACTATTGGGAGTAGACCCAGCAACCGGTTGTTAAGGGGTAAAGTGCCGGAAATGAAAATGGAATCGGAACTTAGTGCCTTTTCGGGATAAAAGCAAGTCGAAAATCAGCATTTTCACTTGAACTAAAGGGAAATAAGTTCCGGCTCTGCTATTTAGAGCTTTCCAATTTAGTCTTTTGTTGCTGGTTTTACCCAACTAGCTGTGAGGGATCCTTATGCATTATCCCACTCGATATGCGAATGGATCGGATGATTATGGAAGACAATTTCCCACCAGATTAATCCAAACCAACCTGCCAAATGTTACCATTAAGTTAAGATCTCCTCATATCCCCAAAACGAAAAAAATTCATCCTATCTACAACATAGCCCATTTTTTTGTTTTGGGGGCTATTTTTTCTTAGCTTGATGGGCATGTTATACTCCGGTATTCACATCTTTATTTATTTGCAAAGGAATTGGAGGGCTTCACGATGATGCCTATTACTGTACCTGATCTTTCAACAAGGCCGTTTCGCCTGACGGTCGAACGCGTGATGGATGCAACGTCCGATGTGCTATTCCGAGCTTGGACGGAGCAGTTCGACTGCTGGTTTGCGGCGCCGGGATCGGTGCTGATGAAGGGGGAGGTCAACACCGTATTCTTCTTTGAGACGCATTTTGAGGGGAAGCGTCATCCCCACTACGGTCGTTTCCTGAGGCTCGAGCGCGATCGTCTTGTCGAAATGACATGGGTTACCGGGGCGGAGGGAACCAAAGGAGCTGAAACGGTTGTCACAGTTGAATTTACGCCTTACGGCAACGGTACACATTTGCGACTCACACACGCAGGGTTTCCGGACGAAGAGTCGAGAGACCAGCACGAACAGGCATGGCCGTTTGTGCTGGAGCAGCTCGACCAGCGGGTAATGATAAAACCTGAATAGGGGTGGAGGGAGAACGGTTTTCTCAAAAAGATAAAGAGTAGGGGGAAACGCAGTAAGCAAATTCGGCGTTGAATTTCGCCGCAATAAAGACTACCTCATCTGGATCGGGATGTACTTGAAGCAACTGTTCCGCACCAAACACTTTCCTGATTGGCAACGAATCAAATGTAGCCGCAGTCCCATTCAAATCCGGCTTTACGATGCGCTTAAACGTGAAGGTTATAAGGTGCGAGCGGAATATGAGACGTGTGGGTATCAGGTGGATATAGTTATCAATAAATACCGTTTGGCCATAGAATGTGACAGGGCAGAATTCCACACCAGTCCTGAACAAAAAAAGAGAGACAGAAAGAAAACAGCGGCCTATCTTAACATGGATGGAAGGTCATGAGATTCTAGGGGTGGGAAATCAACAAGCGATTGGAAAAGTGCGTGGATCAGATTAATGAATACACTGGTATCTACCGTAAACGATGGTGGCAAGTGGGTCGATAAAAGACAACCCTACATAGATCATTTTGTTATAATACTCTTGGCAAATATAGTAAAAGGTATTGCGAAACCACAATGCCTTTTGTCATATTCAAACAACCTGCTGAATTATAGTTGCATAGTAGCTGTGCCGTGCGCTGCCGGTACCAGCTGATCCACTCTGAACGGAAAAAGGAGAGGATCTGGAGAGTGGCCACAAAAAATAGTTCGGGATTGAGGGTGGGCACCGGTTGTAGCACCCGATGTTACACCCGTGGCAAATCCGAGGAAAAACGACGGCTCCCCTAAAATGATAGCATCGCTCCACGTTCATCAAATAGAGCATTTGGGTTCCAAGCGACTTCCCAAAGATTATTTTCAGGGTCTGAAAAATATGCTGTCCTTCCTCCCCAAAAAGCATCACTTGGCTCTCGAAGAATTTTCGCTCCTGCATTTCGAATGGTATCGATAGTTGTATCTACCTCTTCTCGTTTGTCAACATTAATGGCAAGGGTTACACCTGCTCGAAAATAATCGGTGGACTTAGAGATTTCAATTTGCGCTTCCTTAGCTAGTTCTTCAACTGGAAATAACGAAAGAAGAACTCCCGCCGTCTTAAAAACAGCATAGTTATCAGAACTTACATCTGTCTCTTCCCAACCCAATCGTTTATAAAAAGACCTAAGCTCTGGCAAATTTATTGTACTTATTGTTATCAAGCTTACTCTTTGTGGAACCATACAATACCTCCATTTTAGTTTCATAAACGTTCTAATTTACATCTCATGGTTAATTGTTATCCGCTTAATGAACCCTATATGTCCAGACAATTATGCAACGTTTGAAGTTACAGATTGACGAAATTCTCGCGGCGACAGATATCCAAGCGCAGAGTGAGGTCTTTCATTATTGTAAAAGGCTATGTAATTGAGGATAAGAAAAGGCGACCGATAGGAGTCACTATTTCGGGCATGAAATGCTCCAATTTTCGCCGCTCGGGCACCAGTGGCTGCGTCAACCATTGGCCAATCCTGCCAGGTGTCATGATTCAGCTTTCAATAGGTTTCAGATCATAAAGGGAGGGAAATTTCCGTATACCTGGATTGTTTCCATGAAGAAAGGAGCTTGATGGATGGAAAAGAAAGAATCGAATGAAAAAGGCAAAAGGTCCATATCCTCTTCTGCGTTTGAATGGCTGAGGCAAGAGCTATCCTATTTTGAACAAGAAGGACTGGTCGATGCGGAGCGGGTGCACAGGATGTTATCGGTTTATGAAGTGCGGGTTAGGTTCAATTTTATCCGCGTTCTTCTGGTCATTGGGGCGCTGCTGGTCGGGGCCGGGGTGCTGAGTTTCATTGCCGGCAATTGGAGTGATCTGTCCAAAACGATGAAGTTTCTGCTCATTCTTTTCGGGTTGGTAGGGGCTTACGCGGCGGGATGGAGGATGGAACCATCTTATCCCAAAACGTCGAAAAGTTTGTATTATATCGGATTGGCGATATATGGAGCGGGGATATTCTTGATCGGGCAGATGTTCCATTTTTCTTCTAGTTACCAAAATGCTTTTCTGGCATGGACGATCGGGGCGATTCCGCTTGTCTTGTACTTGAAAGACAGATGGGTGGCGATATTTTCCATCATCTTGATGGGCGTTTATATTTCGGCTGCTTGGAACCATGGTGAACCCTATCCTTTTTTGACGTTGGTTATGATCCCGTTGAGTTACTGGTTGAATGAACAAAGGTTGGGGAAATCCAAGCTCGTGTTTGCTTTTGCCAATGGGTTGGCGATTTTTTGGGCTTGGTCCTCCTTGGTTCATTTGGATATACATGGTGGCATGATTTCGCTGATCCTGATGCTGATCGGAGTGGCGATGACGTTTCTTCCTTACCGCAGGTACGCTGCCGTGCTGGAGTGGCAAGGTGCATTGATCCACGGATTGGCCGCGATTGCCCTTACCTTTCCGGATTGTTGGAAAGTATGGGAAGACCTATTTGGTTTTGAGGGAGTGGGTATTCTGGTTGCCGCTTTGTATCTCGCTTTGATCCTCTACTTGCTTAAACAGGGAAGCCTTCCTGCTGTCATCATCTCCTGTGGACTCATTTTTCGTTTTTATCTCGACCTGTCGTATGATTTCCTGCCGAAATCTCTTTATTTTCTTTTGGCAGGCGGTCTGCTGATTACATTTGGGTTTTGGATTGAAAGAAGCCGAAAAAAAAGGGGGAGTCGGCGATGAAGCGGAACGCGAAACACTCTTTTCCAAATCGCTGGTTTTGGATCGCGCTCCTCGTTCCGGTGGGTGTCCTGCTTTCCATGACCGTTCAGCCGCTGTTGGCTTTGTACGGTGGGGAACGAATCACGCTTCAAACGATTCCGGTCGATCCTAAAGACTTATTTTACGGGGATTATGTCCAGCTCAGATTGGCGATTGAAGAAGTGGATGCTTCCTTGGTCGAGGAAGATTTGGCGCAAAAAGTAGAAAAAGATCCCGACAATGACGGTTTTCCGGTTTACGTTTCCCTGAGGCGACATGGCCAAACGGTCGTTGTCACCAAAGTCTCCGAGCAAAAGCCTCAAACTTCCCTTTATCTCAAGGGTAAACTTTTTCCATTTTCACAAAGCCTGAATGATGAGGGGAAAAAGAACTACCTCATTGATTACCAATTGGATCGGTATTATGTCGAGGAAGGACACGGTATGGAATTGGAAAAACTGTCGCGGGAAGGAAAAGTTTGGGCTGATGTGAAAGTGAAGGGAGGATATGGAGTTCTCGTGGATGTCAAACCTGCCCCTTGATGCCCAAATACTCATTCCCATGCCTACAAGTTATTTCAAAAGTCGTGGATGAGCGGAAAAACCGTTTTCCCATTCGCTTCACTTGTCCATCGGAGCTCATCGGGAAAAGGTTTTTCCGCCTTCTCCCAATGGTCAACTTGATTTGCCAGACACGCCCTAGCAAGATACGGCAAACAAAAGTCCAACCAAAAAGCTCTAAACAACACCCGGCATTATCATATAGGCACTAAATTTCACCTCTAACTATGGAGAGGGTCTGGGTAAGTGAAGATGGATCCTCTCTTCAATTGTTCCGATGGTGAAGTAAGTAAGCACCAGAGAGGTATTTTTATTTTGTAAATCGAAGTGCGAGGAAGTGAATCCCAAAAACTCGTCTATGTAGACGGGTTTATTTTTTGTCTCACAAACCGAATTTGTATCATTTGAGTTTACACTTGTGAATCGCATGGTTGATTGTTTTATTCTTGTTTTTTTATTAGATTAATCGTAATATTTATACAACAGACATTGCGTAATTCGGAATTTGAATCCCGAAATTCGGAACGGATATATTTAACATTTTTTAACTGGAGGCAACAATATGTTGAAGCTGAACGAAATTTGTGAGCTTGTACGGTTAATTGATGAACATCCGTGACCGAACTCAATCCCGAAGCGGCTGGCCAAGCTGGTGCTAAAAAAGGAGTTGAGCGTGAGTGCTCCGCTGGTTGTTCCATCCCCCTGACGCAGGAGAAGTGAACACCAAGTTTCTTGAAATGTATCCATTGGAAGGAGGGCAATTCGTGCAGCATAAAAACAAGACGGTTGTCAAGGCGATGGAACTTCTGAATCTGTTTCTTACGCATGATCGCTTGAACCTGCAGGAAATGGCACAGCTTTCATATATTCCGAAGACTTCGGTCCACCGTATGGTCGGCTCCCTTGAACAAATAGGCTTTCTTACGAAGGACGAAGAAGGCAAATACTCGCTTGGATTGCTGTTCCTCCAGTTTGGACAACTCGTGGCGGAGCGGTTGCATATTCGCCAACTGGCGCTTCCGGTTATGACACGTCTTCGTGACGAGGTTGGGGAAGCGGTGAATTTAATTGTTCGGGACGGTAATGAAGCCATCTATATTGAGAAAGTGGATACCAACCAGCCAGTCCGGGTATATACCGCAATTGGCCGAAGAGCGCCAATGTATGCGGGGGCGTGTCCACGAATCCTGTTGGCCTTTTTGCCTGATTCAGAACGGGATCAGTATTTGAATGAGATAGAGCTTAAGCCAATTGGTTCCGGGACGATAACGGATCCTGACCGGTTACGGACCGTATTGTCAGAATCGAGAAAGACAGGATATTCCATAAGTCATTCTGAACTCCATGACTATACATCTGCGGTTGGGGCGCCAATCTTTAATCATGAGGGACAGTTGGCGGCGGGTCTCAGTATTGTGGGCCCGGTGGCTCGTTTTCAAGAAGATCGCTTACCGATCCTGATCGAAAAGGTGCAGGCTACCGCCAATGAAATTTCGCGCAAACTAGGATGGCAAGGACAGTATAAATCATCGGAAGCACGAGGGCACAAAACTTAAAAATGGGGGTGGGAGGGTGCCGAACGCAACCTTTATTGAATTGACTCCACTTGGAGACGCTGCTGTTATCATTCAATTAGGCCAAACAATTGATCTCGAAACACACCGTAAGGTCAAAACATTGGCAACATTGTTGGATCAACATCCGATCCCCGGAATGATAGAGCAGGTCCCCGCGTTTACAACAGTTGCCGTATTTTATGATCCTTTGAAAACTTCTTATAAAGCCGTTTGTTCCATGTTGGAACAAATCGTTTCAAAACTGGAAAATCCAATGGATGTCGAACCAAGAACAGTTGAAATTCCCGTTTGTTACGGGGGAGAGTTTGGTCCGGATCT
Source organism: Laceyella putida (assembly GCF_042665195.1). NCBI lineage: Bacteria > Bacillati > Bacillota > Bacilli > Caryophanales > Thermoactinomycetaceae > Laceyella > Laceyella putida. The sequence continues at coordinate 51,443 of NZ_JBHTBW010000012.1, read as the reverse complement.
GGAGTTTGTGGCGGAACATAACCGACTGACACCGGATGAAGTGATTGACATCCATTCAAACGGTGAGTACTTGGTGTATATGATCGGGTTTGCTCCCGGATTTCCCTATCTGGGAGGAATGTCTAAACGCATTGCGGCACCGAGGCGAGAGTCTCCCCGTCTCTCCATCCCCGCTGGTACGGTCGGAATTGCTGGCACTCAAACTGGAGTGTATCCGATTGAAACCCCGGGTGGATGGCAGCTGATTGGTCGGACGCCGGTGGCCCTTTTCCGACCCAATAAAAATCCTCCCAGTGTGCTGCAGGCGGGGGATCTTGTGCGGTTTCGACCGATATCCCGAGAGGAATACGATGCTTGGAAGGAGGATGCCCAATGAGTATAAAGGTCATCCGGGCAGGGCTGCTCACTTCCATTCAAGATCTTGGCAGATTCGGAATGCAAAAGCACGGGGTCATTGTGAGCGGTGCCATGGATCCGTTCGCTCTACGGGCCGGGAATCTGTTGGTTGGTAACGAAGAAGGAGAAGGTGCTCTCGAAATTACGATGCTGGGGCCATCGCTCTTGTTTCAGGATGATTCATTAATTGCGATTTGTGGTGGAGATTTGTTCCCGAAGATCGACGGACATAAGATTCCCGGATGGCGCCCCGTCTTTGTGAGAAAGGGAAGTGTCTTGGAATTTGGAGCGCCTGTGTCGGGCTGTCGAGCCTATTTGACAGTGGCCGGAGGGTTTGATATTCCGCAAGTAATGGGGAGCCGTAGCACATATCTGCGTGCCGGGATTGGTGGTTTTCAGGGACGAGCCTTGAAAGAAGGAGATGTTCTGAATCTCCGGACACCTTCCGAGCAGGCCGCCAAAAGAATGCGTCACCTTTCTAAAACAGCTGGAAGCCAGTCGTTTTTCGTCAGTGAGTGGTCCGTAAGCAGCGACATCCTTCCCGCTTACAGGAAGAATCCTGTAGTTCGTGTATTGCCGGGCAGCCAATTTAATCGCTTCACATTGGACAGCAGGGAGAAATTTTTCTCGCAGGAATTTCACGTCACCCTGCATTCGGATCGGATGGGATATCGACTGGAAGGCCCGCATGTAAGGTTATCCGAACCGCTGGAACTCGTATCGGAAGCCGTGTCGGCCGGTACGATACAAGTACCACCCGCGGGAAATCCGATCATACTGCTGGCAGACCGTCAGACAACAGGCGGATATCCCAAAATTGCCCACGTGGCCAGTGTCGATCTTCCACTCATTGCCCAGGTCAAGCCGGGTGAGAAGATCCGTTTTCAGGAGGTCACTCTGGAAGAAGCTCAAGAGCTGTATCGGATTCGAGAAATGGAAATTCAGATGTTAAGACAAGGCATTGCGTTAAAAGCGCAAAGAGAAGCTTGAGAAAATTCGTGGGGGAATCGTTATGTTCCGAGTGGATTTGAACTGCGACATGGGGGAAAGTTTTGGCGCCTACAAAATGGGCGCAGATGAGGAGATTCTCCGTTTTGTGACGTCGGCAAACATCGCCTGTGGTTTTCATGCCGGGGACCCGAACACGATGCGCAAGACAGTCCAACTCGCCCTGGAAAAAGGCGTTGGCATCGGAGCCCATCCGGGACTGCCTGATTTGGTTGGTTTCGGACGGCGGAATATGGACATCTCACCGCAAGAAGCATATGACATGGTTGTCTATCAGATTGGAGCTTTATACGGATTTGTGAAAGCGGAAGGCGGAACCATGCAGCATGTGAAACCGCACGGGGCTTTATACAATATGGCCGCGAAAAGTCCTGAATTGTCAAAAGCCATTGCGGCAGCGGTGTACAAAGTAGACCCTGAATTGATTCTGTTCGGTCTCTCCGGAAGCGAATTGGTGAAAGCCGGGGAGTCAATCGGACTCCGTACTGCAAATGAAGTTTTCGCCGATAGAACTTATCAGCAGGACGGTTTTTTGACTTCACGCCGTCAACCTGACGCTTTAATCACCGACTGTGAGAAAGCGGTTCAACAGGTCGTCCGCATGGTCAAAGAAGGAAAAGTGCTATCTCAACAAAAAACAGAGGTTGCTATCAAGGCTGATACCGTTTGTATCCACGGTGATGGCCCACACGCTTTGGTGTTTGTCCGTCAAATACGAGAACTTCTCACGGCTTCCGGGGTGAACGTTCAGGCGGTTGGACATAGATAAAACGAACGATTTGAAAGGAGAAGTTTCCATTGGACAAGAAATTCAACTGGAGTTTGCTGCTCGGAGCCGCGTTTCTGATGGCGACCTCGGCAATCGGTCCGGGGTTCCTGACCCAGACCTCCGTATTTACGTCACAGTTTGCTGCAAGTTTTGGATTTGTGATTCTGGCGTCCATTATCCTTGATATCGGTGCCCAGATCAACATTTGGCGGATTATTGCGGTTTCGGAGAAACGAGCGCAAGACATTGCCAACATGGTGTTCCCGGGACTTGGGTATTTCCTGGCCTTATTGATTGTTATCGGCGGTCTTGCATTTAACATTGGGAACATAGCGGGTGCCGGACTTGGATTTAATGTGTTGTTTGGCATTGATGTTAAGACCGGTGCGATTGTAAGTGCGCTCATTGCAATTGGGATTTTCCTATCGAAAGAAGCGGGCAAGGCAATGGACCGTTTTACCCAGATACTCGGTCTTCTCATGATCGGTCTTACCTTGTATGTAGCGATTAAATCTGCTCCACCTGTAGGAGAGGCAGTAATCAGAACTTTCGCTCCCGTTGTAGAAGAAAAAGACAGGGCAGCGTTCTTCATGGCGATTGTTACATTAGTTGGCGGGACAGTCGGCGGATATATTACATTTGCGGGTGGTCATCGTTTGCTGGATGCCGGAATGAAAGGTCCGGATGCCCTGCCGCAAGTTACAAGAAGCTCCGTATCAGGTATTTTGATCACCGCTATGATGCGAACCGTATTGTTTTTAGCCGCTTTTGGTGTGGTAGCTGCCGGTCTGGCTTTGGATACGAAGAATCCGCCGGCGTCTGTATTCAAACTGGCAGCAGGCGATATCGGGTTTAAGTTGTTTGGAGTTGTGATGTGGGCGGCAGCGATCACATCTGTTGTTGGGTCTGCTTATACGTCAGTATCGTTTATTCGAACCTTCAGCGAAAAGTTGGAAAAGAACCATAAATGGATCATTATCGGATTTATTATTGTGTCAACGATCGTATTCGCTTTAATCGGGCGTCCTGTCAAAACCCTGATTTTAGTAGGGGCGTTGAACGGTTTTATCCTTCCGATCGCCCTGGGTATTATGCTGATAGCAGCCTATAAGAGTAAGATTGTCGGCAATTACAAACATCCGTTGTGGTTGACGATCTTCGGTGCTTTGGTTGTTGGTGTGATGTCTTACATGGGAGGGGTCACTCTTTTGAAAGAAATACCGAAGTTGTTCATTTGACACTCCACACGGCTGAAGCCGTTGGATTCTTGGGACGTTAGCGTCCGCAGTCCGTTTCCGTTATGACAACGCCCAAGTTCAGGGATGTGTCATCATCCCATCCCATTCGTTATTCTATTAGCTTTTTGCAAGATTTAATTGCCATGAAACACCGAATTTATCTACAACCCAACCAAACTTTTCGCTAAATGGATAAGATCCTAACGGCATTAAAACTCCGCCATCTTGAGTTAACTTCTCAAAGAGTTGATCAATCTCTTCTTCCGTATCACATGTTACATACATTGATATTGAAGGAGTAAATGTAAACTCATGCTTCACGCTACTGTCTATACACATAAACTCTTGTCCGCATAGTGAAAAGGTAGCATGTTTCACCGTCCCCTCTTCACCATCTTCGTTCGCTCCATATCGAGTAATGCTAATTATTTCTGACTGCTTAAATAACGAGGTGTAAAAATTTATTGCTTCTTCAGCCTTGCCATCGAACATGAGAAACGTAGTAATTTTTTGATTTGAATTTCCCAACAAAATCCACTCCTTTTAATCCAATGCAAGTATAACCGCAAATGATCTTTTCTATACATAGAAACATACGTTCGCGTATGTATATTACTATTATCTAAGAGGGGATCTATATTGTCAACTGCTATCATTTTGAACCGGTGCCGTCACCATCAAAAAAACATTATCCTTCAGCCCTGTGGAAAGGATCTATGACTTGATATGTACGATGGATGGGGTAGGGCTCACAAATTTTTCTTTAGAGTGAGTTGATGTCGGGACAATATATTGTGGAGGTGGCAATTCAGTAAAAGGGGAAAAAAGATAGATGGTGACTATGTTTCAGAAGACGGAGAGGTTAATGCTTATTTAGTTGATCCAGAAGAGAATGAAAAAGAATATTATGAGATGACCATATCAGTAAGAGAAGTGTATCCTCCGTCATGGTGCGCAGCACAAGAGAAAGCAATCATGGCGATCAAGTATAGTGATGATAAAGGAACCTTGAGCAAAGACCATGCATGGGAGTACATTTAAAATTGGGGGGATTTGGGGAAATAGGATAGGCCCCAGCCAAGAGTGGGTTTGGGGCTTTTTAATTTGGTTAAAAAAGAAAGCCGTTTCTTTATAGATATGGTTTATTGAACTGCTCTCATTTCATTTAATATATCTAACTTTTCCCTGATTAATTGAAACAATGGGGAGTCCGGACCGATTTTTGTATAATGATGAATGGTTTCAGCCAGCCCTTTTTCCTTTATGTTTTTCTGAATTCTCACAGCTTCATCATCTTTCTCATCATTAAACAGGAAAGCCGCGGCAATTCCAATGCATAGATGTTCGGGAATGATCCCATAATTCAATGATTGAACGGCAGGGCCGACTAAACGGTCGCTGGGTCCCAGTTTTCGTATCGGTGACCGACCGATTCTCGTCACTTCGTCAGAAAGATGGGGATTGGAAAAGCGATTCATAATTTTATCAATATATTGCTCTTGTTGTTCGGGATTAAAGTGATATTTGGCTATCAGCAGACGGCTTGTTTCCATTACCGCTTGCTTGGTTACATGTCGGATATATTCATCTTGCAGGGCTTCATCAATGGTCTTATATCCAAAATGATATCCAAGATAAGCGGCAGTGGCGTGGCCGGTATTCACTGTGTATAGCTTGCGTTCGATATAAGGCTTAAGGTTCTGGACATAGATGATTCCCTCAATATCGGGGACTTCCCCCACAATGTTGGACTGGTCAACTACCCATTCAAAGAAAGGCTCTACGGTGACTAGAAGTTTGTCTTCATGCTTTTGCAATGGAACGATGCGATCCACTGCCGCATCCGGGAACCCGACAAGCTCATCCGCTTTTTTTCGATCTGATTCGTTTAAATGATGATAAACGTGTTCTTTTAAAATAGAACTTCCGCCCACTGCATTTTCACAAGCAATGATATTAAGCGGTTGTGAATTCTTTTTGACTCGTTCAGCCAGCCCTTTTGCGATGGTTGGAGCAATCAATTTTAAAACACTGGGACCGACCGCCGTTGTTACTAGGTTCGCCTCAAGCATTTCTGTTACTACAGCGTTTAGATCTTGTCCGTTGATCGCTCTGACGCCGCTTACTTTGATTTTTTCATGACCGGCATCGGCAATTTCTACCGTATATTCCCGTCTTCGATTGATTTCATCAACCAACTCATGAACTACGTCCACAAAACAAACTTCATATCCGGCACGATTCAGTAATGCGCCGATAAATCCTCTGCCGATATTTCCCGCACCGAAGTGTAATGCCTTCACATTACATTCCCCCTTCCAAAAGGGTAATCAACTCTTCGGCAGAGTTGGATTGAACCATTTTCTTTACGTTTTCTTCTTCAGAACAGATAATGGCGAGATTCGAGAGGATCTCTAAGTGCTCATCACCGACTGCGGCAATGCCGACTACCAGATAAGCGGTATTGCCATTTCCGAAATCAACTCCATCAGGAATTTGTACAATGGAGATTCCGGTGGAGCGAATCCATTGTTTGGCATCGCTTGTGCCATGAGGAATGGCGACTCCATTGCCCATATATGTTGTCAGATCTTCTTCACGCTCGATCATTTTGTCAATATATTCGTGTGTGACATGATTCCCTTGGACCAACAGTTTCCCTGCCCATTCAATCGCTTCTTTTTTAGTTTTTACTTTTTTATTTAAGATGACTTTATCTTTGGATAAGATACTCATCAAGATCACTCCTTGTTGTTCATTTTTTGTGAGCAAAATCGGTATAAGTGTTGAACAAAATATCGCTGGATGAGGGACTGATCATCGGATTCAAGTATTCTTCTGGTTTCCGGCTCGATCAACAATGCGCTGATTTCGCTTAGAACTTCTACGGCCTCATTGGGGACCGAAACGGGACTCAACATAAGAAGAATCTTATCGATCTCGACGGTTCCTTCATCCATGGATTTGAGAAGAAACGGATCACTCAAGGCATACATGGTCAAAGAGAGTTTGGTTACTCGATCGCTGCGACAATGAAACAGCCCCAGCTTTATGTCAGGAATCCCCAGTCCCCCTTGCTTCTCCCTTTCGAGCAACTGGTCAACAACCGATTCGCTCTGTTTTAGGATGCCTTGGCTTTCCAACGTCTCGCATGCTTGAAAAAGGATCTCTTTTAAGCCCATGTTTTGATTCTCTATTTTTAATAAGTGAAAGTTCTTCATCAAATCGATGGCGTGTCCAAGTGAAGTGTGCAAGGATTCAAGCTGACACAGGCTGTTTGCCTGAGGCGCTTGCCGGGTTTTCACAATGGATGAAGGCTTATATCCTCTTAAAAAAGAATGGATCTTCTCAATTTCTTTTTTCGTCAGCATTGGGCTTACTAGGATATAATCCTCAGGGTTTTTAGACGGAATGGGGATCGTGGATACAATAAAGTCGTATTCATTTCCATCGATGTTGTTTAGCTCAAACACGGATGCATTCCGTTGTACCTGAATCTCAGGGATTGCACTTTTCAGACGGCTCGCCAACATTTTCGAAGAACCGATCCCGCTTGAACACACGATCAAGACACGAAAACGCTTTTTTGCCCTTATCGTTCTTTCCAATGAGGAACCGAAATGCATGACTAAATATCCAATCTCTTCGTCAGGCACTTGCAAATAAGGGAAAACCATTTTGGTCGCTTGCTGAACGACTTGGAATAAATCCGGGTAGTCCTCTTTAATTTTGTTGAGCAGAGGATTTCGTATTTTCATGTTTCGCTTCATTCTGTGAATAGCCGGCTCCAGGTGTGCAATGAGATCTTGAAGCAATGAACGATCCTCGCTTAAATTTACTCCCATCTTTTCTTCACAAATGTGTATGAGATTCTTGGCAATCGCTGTTAATTCGGCGTTGGGTTCTTCCAGTAGCCCGGTCTGCGAAAGCCTGAGCTTGGCCCCTCTTAAATGCATGGTTACATATCCTATTTCATCCATTGGAAATGGAAGACCAAAATAAGATTCCATTTGCGCCACAATCTGTTTGGCTGCTTGAAACTCAGGTGTATCCTCAAGTTCTTTCAGATAGATGGGGTCGATCTTGATCTTTTCTCCTTTAGCAATCCGTTCAATGACCAGAGAGAGATGGATGACAAGCCCAATATAAGCACTATCGGCCAAGGGATAAGGAAGAAGTTCGCTCACGTTACGCAATGCATTTTCAATTGCAATCAGTTTTTCTTTTGGGATCAGATTGAGCAATCTTTCTGATGCGGTATCCATCGTGTGAAGGGACTTATTTTGAATGTTTTCTTTCAATAGCTCTATAAACTGCGACTCGTTTAGATTCTCAAAGATTAACGCACTGATTGCTTTTCTTTTGGATGCTTCGGTTCCGGTGATTTCTATCCCATATCCGCGGCGCCGAATCAATTCAAGATTAAACTGTTTAACCCAATCGCTCAGTTGATCGAGATCATGGCTGATTGTAGCGGGCGTCACTTTTAAATCATAGGCGAGCGATATGATTTTTACTGGTTCCGTAGCTTCCAATAGGGTGCATAAAATGACGGTTTTTCTTTCGGCCGGCGTGTATTCAATGGGAGTGATCTCGAACAATGCTTGCTTCAAATCATTCAATTTCTCTTTTTTCCCTTGAATAAAAATCCCCGTTCCGGCCTTTTTCTTAAGTTTCAATTCATATGTTTTTATCAGTTTTTCCAGTTCTTTCAATTCCCGATGAACAGTGCGGGAACTGACTTGAACTTCTTCCGCTATTTTTCCGATGGTCATTCCATCAGGCTCTCTTAGCAAGATTTCAAGGATATGGCGCTGTCTAGAGGAGATATTCATCATCATTACCTCAAGTTTCATAAAGAGATAAACACTGACATGAAACCAGTGTTTATCTTCTATTTTACTCGCTAAGTCGTTTGGTCAATTCATCATACTTTGGGTTGTTTAAGAAATTGTCAACTGAAATGTGCTCAGCATGCGGAGCTTTGGCTTTGGCGCGGTCAGTTAACGTTTTTTGAGTGACTACAATATCCGCATCTTCCGGAATATCATTAATGGCGGTATTGGTCACTTCAACGGCGATATTCGCGTCCTTGAATTTTTTTCGCAGAATAGAAGCCCCCATCGCACTTGAACCCATTCCCGCATCACAAGCAAATACAACCTTTTTAACAGAAGCCGTTTCTTTTTGTTGAAGAATGGCCTGATCCACAACCGCGCTTTTCTTTCCTTTCATGTCTTGCATCTTTTCAGCGGCTTTTTCCAAGCTTTCTTCATCTGTAACCGACTTGGTTTTGAGGAAAACGGCGGAGAGAAGGAATGAAACAGCCGTACTTACTGCAACACCGGCTAATACCGAGAACAGACCGCCTTTGGGAGCCATCGCGATCAGCGCAAAAATGCTTCCAGGGGATGGTACGGCCACAAGCCCCGCATTCAGCATTTGGAAGATGAATACCCCGCTCATTCCTCCCGCGATTACCGCCAGGATCAATCGTGGGTTCATGAGGATATATGGGAAATAAATCTCGTGAATCCCACCCAGGAAGTGAATGATGGCGGCGCCTGGAGCTGATTGTTTGACAGATCCTTTACCGAATAGCCAGTAGGCCAGCAGAATACCCAATCCAGGCCCCGGGTTTGGTTCAAGCAAGAAAAAGATGGACTTGCCTGCTTCTGACGCTTCTTTTAATCCCAGGGGACTCAGTACGCCATGGTTAATCGCGTTATTGAGGAACAATACTTTTGCCGGTTCGATAAAAATGCTGGCCAAAGGCAGCAAACCTGCATGGACAATCCATTCCACACCGGATGCCAGTAACTGGGTTGAAGTGGCCACCACAGGTCCAATGGCAACATAACCCAAAATGATTAATATCGCACCGACAATTCCCGCCGAAAAGTTATTGACCAACATTTCAAAGCCCGCGGGAATTTTTCCTTTGAAAAGCCGATCGACCAGCTTGATCACCAGACCGGCCAGAGGGCCCATAATCATAGCTCCCAAAAACATCGGAATTTCCGTGCCGACGATAATTCCCATCGTTGCCAGAGCACCGATCACTCCGCCTCGAACATCGTATACCATTTTACCACCTGTGTACCCGATGAGCAGAGGCAACAAGTATTTGATGGTCGGCCCGACCAGTTCAGCCAATTTTTCATTGGGGATCCAACCTGTTGGAATGAACAAAGCGGTAATGAGGCCCCACGCGATAAATGCTCCTATATTGGGCATAACCATTCCGCTTAAAAATCTACCGAATTTTTGAATACTGACACGGATATTTGAGTTGTTTTCAGCGCTTTCAATAGATCCGCCCATAAAAATCTCCTTTCTAAACATAAATTATTAAAAAGGATGGATAACTCCTTTGTCTATATAGTAAAGCGATATCATTTCCAGTTCAACAAAATGAAAAGATAGCTTCGTCATGATCGATGTTGACAAAAATAAATTATGCACTTTTATTCGTTTTTCTTCTGTGAACGAATAATGGGGGAATCGCGATGAAAAAGAGCTGTATTACAGAAGTTGCCGACTGAAAGCCCAACTCTTTCAAGGATGGGATGAAAGTCGGCGTTCCTCGGTAATCCCTTTATGGTATTGTTAAGAGCGGTAATTTTCAGTATAATCTAACGCATGAGCGGTGCTCATCCCACTGGGTAAAATCATGAGAGTGAGTAAAACGGAACTAGAACGCTGGTAATAGGCGTTCCGCCCATGTGGGTACATGCAACATGAGTTGTAGAACTGCATGGGACGGGCTGATGAGACAGCCCTGAACTTGGGAGTTGCATGAAGCAGAAATGGATTGAGTGCGCTAACTACCCAAGAATCCCACGGCTTCAGCCGTGTGGAGTCTCAAGTCAGCAGACCAAGTGAAACCCACTGAAGTAAATGAAAAAAGAGACTTGAGCAGCGCTCAAGTCTTTAGTAAGGTCTTATTCTATAATGAAAGAGGATGACCTTTTGTCGTCTATCTGTCGATTGCTTGAAATGTGATTGGATACTGTTTCACACCATAGACAAATGGGCTTTGAATATACGACAATTCTGATCCGGTGACAAATTGAATATCCTGCAGGCGTTCCAGTATGGTGCGAAGGGCAATTTGCCCTTCCAGCCGCGCAAGCGGGGCTCCCAGGCAGAAATGAATGCCAAAGCCAAACGCAAGGTGGGGATTCGGTTTTCGATCAACCACAAAACTACCCGGATCTTTGAATTTAGCTTCATCGCGATTGGCTGAAGCGACCCAGGAGATCACTTGATCCCCAGCTTTTATCTGCATGCCGCCAATTTCAACGTCCCGCGTGGCCACCCGTCCGATGGCCTGAACCGGCGGATAGAAACGAAGCACTTCTTCGATAAAGCTGGGAATGAGATCCGGGTTTTCTTTCAATTGCCGTTGAAGCGCTTGGTCTTCCGTCAAGCGGCGGACCGCGTTTGCGATGAGATTGGTTGTCGTCTCATTTCCGGCTGCCAATAGGAGAATCGAAAAAGCAATCACTTCTTCATCGTTTAACTTCTGTCCTTCGATCTCGGCTGCCAGAAGCAACGAAATCAGGTCATCTTTCGGCTCTGAGCGGCGTTGCTCAACAATTCGGGCAAAGTAAGCGCTCAACTCTTCCGATGCCTGGGCATTTTCGGCCACAACCTGATTAAACGCCTCTTCTGTATTCTCGTCCGGTCCCTTGACAAGGATATCAGACCACTCTTTAAAAAGCTGGCGATCTTCCGTAGGAACGCCAAGCAATTCCGCAATGACGATGACCGGTAACGGAACGGCAAGGTCGGATACGATATCCATTTTGCCATGATCCAGCACCGCGTCCAACAACGCATTGGTGATGGATGTGATATGGGGAGCCAGATCAGCGACGACCTTTGGTGTGAACGCTTTGTTGACCAATCCTCTCATCTGCGTGTGCCGCGGTGGATCCATGATCAAGATGTTTTCCCTTTTTCGAATGTCCATTCCCCGTTTTGAGGAGAATGTGGCCGGGTCTTTCAGAATGCGATGGACGTCCTCATACCGAAACACGTCCCAGCAGCTGCGGCTTTCATCGTATCGGACCGGCGTCGATTGGCGGAGTTGGTCGTAGATCGGGAAAGGGTTAAGCCGTTTTTCTTTCGTGTTCAATTCTGCCATTGGTATGATGTTGGCGTAGCGTCCCGTTTTCTTTGTTTTGATCATGGGTGTAGCCTCCTTGCTTATGTTATTAATCATCGTTCTTGTTCATACTGCATCATTCCCCGTTTCGGTTGCATGAGCGCTCATTGCATCGCTCAGCCGGGAAATTCCGGCTGCTTATGCGGCCACACAATGAAATGAAATATTATTTTTCCCTATCACACACAGTATTTCATTAGGTGCAGGATCCCTTTCACCCACTAGGGGCAAATGATCCCATCCCTATTCTCATCGCGTCGACCCCTATGATGTGCATTTTGTTTCACCTACCTTCACCAAATTAATGGATATGATCTGCGGTAGTTTTTCTGTGTTGGATGTGGTTGGCAATCCAGCAAATTCCAGCGGCGAAAATCAGATAACATAGCAATATCCAGCATTGTGCTTGTAATTGAGACCAATCACCCAAAGAGATGACCTCTTGAAGTCCGCGAAGAGAGTGAGCCATTGGAAGAATTTGTCCAATCTCCCTCAGTAGAGGTGTACTCAATTCGCCAGGAAACGTTCCGCCGCTTGTAGCTAATTGGAGAACCAAAAGGGTTACGGCTGCAAATTTCCCAACAATGCCAAACACAGTTACCAACATGAGAATAAAGGTCATAAAGGTAAAGGAAATAATCACACTGGATAAGATAAACAAAGGCGTACTCGCCACATGTAATTTGAATCCGAATAGAACGACTGTATCTACAATTAACGCTTGAATCAATCCAATCGAGTAAACCAAACCCAATTTATTGATAAAATGGACCGTTCCACTGACTTTGAGATCTTGTCTTCGTCCAAGTGGAAGGATATTAGAAGCCATAATCCCGCCAACATAAAACGCCAAAGACAGAAAATAAGGAGCAATGCCGGTGCCGTAATTGGGTACATTCGACACACTCGATTTAACGAGTTGAACAGGTTCCGAAAACATGGAGGTTAATGCATCATTGTTATGAATATCTGATGTTTTCTTCGCCGCTTCATTTAATTTGGTGGATAACTCGTGCGAACCATCCGTCAATTGGATCAGTCCATAGGTCAATTTATCGGCTCCATTACCCAATTGCCTTCCACCGTTTTCCAGATTGTTAATTCCAGCATGTAAGGATGAAAATCCCTGGCTCCATTGATTAAATCCATTAGCGAATTGGATCGTTCCATCAGATAATTGTTTGGCTCCACTGGTTGCTTTGTTCATTTTATCGCCAAATTGTTTCATGCCTTCTTCGATTTTGGCTTGTCCTTCAGCTAAGCTCTTTGCACCTTGTGCAAGTTGTGTTTGACTGTTTTTCAATGCGTTTGTCTCGTTGGCTAATCCATTGGAAGTCGCAACGATTTGTTGGAAGCTGGGATCTTGCTGAGCTTCCGGGTGATTTTGCATATACTGTTCCAATTGTTTATTTAGAGCGTTTGCCGTGTCGTTCACATGGGCTTGTCCTTGTAGCAATTTATCATTGCCCTCGGACCATGCCTTTGTTTTTTGATTTAATCGCTCCATTCCTGTTTCCAAGGTTTGATGCCCCTTGGATAGCTGTGCCATGCCATTATATAAAGTGAGTGTTCCTTTTTTAATCCCTTGAACTCCTTGATTTAATTTTTGCTGGCCGACAGAAAGTTGTTTGCTTCCGGCCTTAAGTTCTTTGGAGCCATCAGTTAGTTGATGTATTCCATCAGACAGTTGAACCATTCCATTTTTGGCGTGGGTAGTCCCTTGATTTAACTTCCCGGCACCATCACCAGCATCGCCTAAACCCTTCGCCAATTCTTGAAACTTCGAGAATACACCATCGGCATAGGATTTCGTGATGCTATTGGCGATTTTTGTTTTCATTTCTTCCATGGCTGTCGTACTGATCTGAGATGCTACATAGTTTTTGCCCGGATTAATTTTATAAAGAAGCTGTGCGGGTTGGGGGTGGTCATCCAGCAGCGTACTGTTTTTTTGGGAAAAATCTTTGGGGATGGTGACAACCATGTAGTATCTACCTTCTTTTAGCCCCTGATCCGCATCCGTTTGAGAAACAAATTGAAAATTCAAATCTCTGTTTTCCTTCTATTTTTCAACAAAGTCATTTCCTGCATGGATCGGCTTCTTGTCCATCACGGAACCTTGATCCAAGTTCACGACAGCGACTGGGAGTTGGTCCAATCGTTCATATGGATTCCAATATCCTGCCAGAAAAAATCCTGCATAAATCAAAGGAACAATCAGAAGAAAAACCAAGGCGATCCGTCCATGTTTACTGGTCCACATCGACTTCCAATCTTTAAATATTAATTGAATCCCTTTCATGTTGATACCCTTTCCATCATGTAAAACTTAAAAATAGCGCGACCGTCGTCCGCCTTCTTCAAAAGCCAAAGGCAACGACCTTTGCCATTTGTTCTGGTTCTAATCATTCCTTCCCCTTTCTGATTCTTTTATTTTTGGTGGAACCGCTATTTCCGTGATAGACACCGCAATGATTTATTTTTACCGCCGCATCATCATATTCGGGTCCCTCTTCGAGGGATGGTTTATAAATCACCATTCAACTCTTTAAATTTGAATTCAGCTACAACTACGTTTGCCTCTTCCTACTATACCGTTTTATCTTTTATATTGTGAAATATATATTTGATTATAAATTTATTGCTTTTAGTCTATAATTATCAAAAAGGAGGGGACAGAGTATGGAATTTCTTCAACTTAAATACTTTCAAACAGTTGCCAGATTGGAGCACATGACAAAAGCGGCAGAAGAACTTCGAATTGCCCAACCCTCTCTCAGTAAAACCATTGCTCGTTTAGAAGAAGATTTAGGGGTTCCTTTGTTCGATCGACAAGGACGGAAGATAAAACTGAATTCATTCGGTAAAGTGTTTCTTGAGCGTGTGGAACGAGCTTTTAATGAATTAAGTGAAGGGAAACGCGAACTAAAAGATTTAGCGGGGCTTAGCCAAGAATCCATCACATTGGCGGTATCTATTCCCAGAATACTTCCAGATTTGCTCGGTTCATTTCTAAGTCAATATCCTCATGTTCGGTTTCAACAATTTCTAGTGTCTACTTCTGCAATGAAACGTCAACTGAAGAATATGGAAATCGACTTTTGCATTTCTTCTGTGCCGATCGAAGGTCCCGAGATTGTCTGGGAGCCACTCATGACGGAGGAAATTTTCTTGATTGTCCCTCCTGGACATCGGTTGGCAGGACGTGACAACATCGATCTTCATGAAGTGAAAGATGAATCATTCATCAGTATGAATGCGGGGTATGGCTTTCGAAACTTAACGGATGGATTTTGTAGAGAAGCCGGTTTTATACCGCACATTGCCTTCGAAGGCGACGAACCGGGGGTCATAGGGGACTTGGTTAGACAAGGTTTGGGAATCACTTTTGTTCCCGCTTTAACGTTGCTGTGGAATTCTGACCCTGTGTCAAAACGATTGCGTATTACTGAGCCAAAATGCCAAAGAACCATAGGCCTAGGTTGGTCAAAAAGACGTTACTTATCATCGGTAGCCCAGCAGTTTCGTCAATTTGTCATCAAGTATTTCTCGAACATTTCATCCCAGCTTGAAGAAATGCCGTGATGGAAATATAAGGATGGGATGCCTGGGCATAAGGATGAATTTACAGATTCATCTGTTGCAATAAATCGGACATATGAAAGTTGTTGAATAAATTGGGCACTTTAATATGAACGCTAAAAGCACCTTGCGAGTTGAAAGGCGCTTTGGCAAAGAGATGATATTGAATTACCCCAGGATTCCATCCATAATAGATTATAGGAATATATGTTTGTATGGAAGGGGATCCACCCATGAAAAAGATTTTACATATGGATCTCGACGCGTTTTTCGCCAGTGTGGAACAGCTTGACCATCCTGAGTTGCGGGGAAAACCGGTCATTGTCGGCGGCAGGGAAAACCGTGGAGTCGTTTCCACCTGCAGTTATGAGGCACGAGCGTATGGGGTGCGGTCAGCCATGCCGGTGGCTATCGCTCGAAAGAAATGCCCGCATGGCATTTTTTTGCCGGTACGGTATGAGCGATATGTGGAAAAGTCAGCGGAAGTTCGCCATATCTTTGCTGCTTACAGCGACCGTTTCGAGTCGGTGGGGTTGGATGAAGCATATTTGGACGTCTCCCATTATGAAAATGCGGTTCCAGTGGCCCGCGAAATCAAGCGGCGGATTCGGGCGGAGACGGGGCTCACTTGTAGTGTCGGTCTCTCATACAACAAGTCAATGGCCAAAATCGCCAGTGATCTGAAAAAGCCGGATGCGTTTGTGATCATACGACCTGAACAAGCACTTGATATATTGAGGGGACTCCCCATTAGCACCCTTCACGGCATAGGCAAAAAATCACAGGAACGGTTGGCGAAAAAAAATATCTTTACCATTAAAGATTTTTGGCGGTTAACCCTTGATGAGGTTGTGCAGATGTTCGGCAAGTTCGGTTACGCCTTGTACCATCGGGCGAGAGGGCAGGACGACAGGGAAATCGTCACGGATCGTGCACCGAAGTCGATCAGTCGGGAGACGACCTTGCCTGATGATCTGTTCGATAAGGAGGCGGTTGCACAAATCGCCAGAGAGTTGTTGGCAGAGATACAGAAGGATCTGGCAGACGAGGGCATAACCCCACAGACACTGACGCTAAAAATTAAGTACGCCGATTTTACCTTGCGTTCCAAACAACGAACAACAAATCCTGATACCAATTGGTCAAAATTGATCGAAGAGTTGCTTGACGCGTTTGACTACACTGCCGGAGTCCGCTTGGTTGGTGTGTGTTTTTCCAATTTTTTGAATTCAGCAACCGAAGAGTACGAACAGCTGACCATTTCTTGGGAGGACGAGTGAGTGTTTTGTGGGGGAAAGGTTAAGGAGATGGTGGATAAAATGGAATGGGCTTATATTTCTTATATACATAAATACATCCACCAACAAAAGTTGGTTCAAAGGGTTGAACACTACAGAACCGATTGACGAGGAAATAATAATGTAAGTTGGGGGGAAGTGATTTTGCAAGATGAACTGCTTATCAAAGAAGTGACATCTATTTTGGAATCTCTGGATTATACAGAGGTGTGTTATATCAAAGAAGTATATTGGGACGATTTCGGTGGCCATGTATACGAATTTAAGGCCGCGCTTCGTTCACAAGAATATCTTATCGAGGTAGAAACCTTTGATGGAGCGATTGAAATGAGACGAAGGGATGCCCAGGGGAATTGGGAAGATATAGATCTTGGTCAGAGCTCTCATTTTGTTGGATTTGAATAGGTTGATAAAGAAGGCTTCTGTAAAAAGTCTTTTTTTTACTTTTCAGACCCAATAGAGACCGGCTGATCCCGCGATGATTTCGCCAAATGTTCAGCTTATCCCGATATCCGAGAATCGATGCCATGATCACAAATCCAAAACTTTATCAGACACGCCCTAAATAGAAAACACTCTTTAGGCACCGACTGCAACTCCTCTTTTGCGACTTACATCTTAAAGGGATTTGGTTTACTGGAACAAATCGGTCGTTTATATTGGGAAGCATGATGAAAGAAGCAAGGGAGGGGACGTATGCTTGCAGCAACGCAAATGCTCATCCGCATGTTCAAATCAGAGGAGTCACGCTCGACTCCTGTCGCATTGGCTGCCGCCCGGTTTATCAGAAAGCACGGAAGCATAGAGGATGTGAACCCATTACTTGATTTGTTTTTAGAAGATCCAACCGATTTTGATCGCCGGCATCTTCTTGATCCCATTAGGGTGCATGGAAATCAAGAAACAGCCGATCGCATTTACCGTGAATGCTTTGAGCATAAAAAACTGAAAAAAAATATGCCGGAAGAGATTCTGTCTTGTTTGGGTTATTTGGAATATGAACAGTCACAACCGATCTTGCTGAATTATATAAAAGAAAATGATTGGCATTTGTCAACTGAGGCATGTCTTGGGCTTGTCCATTTATCTTGCCAAGGTATAGAGGAGGAAATTTATCAAGAGATTCAATCTTGCATGGGGAAACCGTTATTTAATGAATTTGTTCCTGTCCTTAGCTGTAAGACCAAAAGGGAAGATTTGATCGATCAGTTATATCATTGGGGTTCCACAATCGCATCGGTCGATTGCAATGCGGGCATCTTGTTTGGCATTGCCCTTTACGGCGAAAAAACAAGAGAGCTGTACAAGAAGATTCTCTGGGATGAGCGCTGGGAAGCGGATGGGTCAGCCACTGGAACAAGGCGTTGGGCTTACTTTGGGATGCAGCACTTGCAAATCTCTTTTGGGGAATTATTCGAAGAAATAAAAGAGATGGTTCGGCATCCATACGAGACAGCTGATTTGAGGCATCGGTTGTTTGTGCTGCACGCCCTGTTGGAATGCAAAATTTTTGACAACCACATACCGATCAAGTTTGCGCGAATCACTTCCGAGAGCTATGCGGATATTTATCGCGTTTTATTTTCATGGTCCACACCTTATCAAGATGACTCTATCATCGGATTGGTCGGTGAGAACATATCGGATGCAGAGGATAAAGAACGGCATTTATCAATGTTTTATGCGGTAAGGAGTTTATTGGAAGCCAAAATAGAGCAAGAGTTGACGGAAAGATTTATAGTCACTGTTTGTTGAATCTCAGTATCACTGGAATGTCATCAGGATCCATTTGCGATCATCCCTAAGTCGACGCCAACTAAAATGCAGTTGGCACC
Source organism: Laceyella putida (assembly GCF_042665195.1). Taxonomy (NCBI): domain Bacteria; kingdom Bacillati; phylum Bacillota; class Bacilli; order Caryophanales; family Thermoactinomycetaceae; genus Laceyella; species Laceyella putida. Next base: position 33,144 of record NZ_JBHTBW010000012.1, on the reverse strand, counting down.
TTGGTTCAATCGCCCGATTTTGCTCTTCCTGACATCGCTTGTGCAAACGCGACGCCGGAAAAGATGTTATAGTATGATGGATATGAATGGGGTGCCCCGTCAAGGTTTTGCAAAAGCAGGGAAACCCAAATCAATTGATGTCAATTCATATGCAATTTATAATATGTACATCGAAATAAAGGAGATTGTAAAGATGAATGATGATCTGAATGCGGAAACTCCTGTTGTTTCAGGTTCGAGACAGCGGGGGCCGGGCATGCGCGTACTCGTGATGACTGCGGTTTCGGCCGAGAGGGATGCGGTGTTGCGCGGGCTCCGCGGCGCCAGCAACTTTGATGTGTTGGTGGCCGGCGTCGGAACGGCAGCGGCTGCGGTTAGCACGGCAAAGGTGTTGGCAACTGCCGAGTACGACTTGGTGGTGACAGCCGGCATCGGTGGCGGCTTTATTGGTAAGGCTGAGGTGGGCTCGCTGGTGGTGGCGGATGAGATCGTCGCCGCCGACTTGGGAGCGCAGACACCGGAAGGTTTCCGTAACTTGGACGAGCTGGGCTTCGGTTCCACCCGCGTCCGGGTCGATGCCGGTCTGGTGATACGGGTGGCAGAAGCGTTGCGCGGGGCTGGACTTGCGGTCACTACTGGTCCGGTGCTCACTGTGTCAACCGTGACGGGTACGGCAGCCACCGCCGCGGAATTGGCCGCAAGGGTGCCGGGGGCGGCCGCCGAGGCGATGGAGGGTTTTGGCGTAGCTACCGCGGCTCATGATCGCGGTGTGCCCATTCTGGAGATCCGCGCCATTTCGAACCCGGTTGGTCCACGGGATCGAGCCGCATGGCGGATCAATGAAGCGCTGGACGCGCTGGAAGCAGCCAGCTCAGTGCTACTGGAGGTGTTGATATGAGAATTGCCTTCTCTCCTTGCCCCAATGATACTTTTGTTTTCCACGCCTGGGTGCACGGGTTGCTGCCCGGCGCGCCGAAATTGGACGTTACATATGCGGACATCGATGTCACCAACAGCCTAGCCGCCGGCTCCAATGGACCGGAAGTGCTCAAAATTTCATGCGCCGCTTTGCCGTGGGTGCTGTCTGAGTATGCATTGCTGCCATGCGGGGGGGCGTTGGGCAGAGGTTGCGGTCCGCTGGTACTGACGAGAAGCGGTTCAGCCAGCGCCAAAGACCCATCGGCGCTGTCCGGTCGCAGGGTGGCCGTACCTAGTGAGCGCTCAACCGCTTACCTACTGTTCCGGCTATGGGCAGCCCAGCATGTGCCAGGAGGCGTGGGCGAGATTCTGATCATGCCGTTCCACGAGATCATGCCGGCGGTGCGCGATGGTGCGGTTGATGCCGGACTGGTGATCCACGAGGCACGCTTCACTTACCCCTCGTATGGGTTAGCCCTCGTGACCGACTTGGGCAAATGGTGGGAGGACGATACCGGCCTGCCGATTCCGCTGGGGGCGATCATCGCCCGTCGGTCACTGGATCTGGATGCGATCGCCGGTTGGATCCGCGCGTCGGTCGAATACGCTTGGGCGCACCCAGAAGCGTCGCGCGAGTATGTGTTGCGCCACGCCCAGGAGTTGAATCCCGAGGTAGCGCAAGCGCACATTGATCTGTACGTGAACGGATTCACCGCCGCTTTGGGCGAGGACGGGTATGCGGCGATTCACGCCTTGCTAAGCCGGGCCGCGCAAGAAGGGCTAGTGCCGGAGGTGGATCCGGCGGCGCTGCGTTGACAGGGCCGGCGGCACCCAATGAGTCAAATGCGGGAAGTAAAACACATCCCTTCGTTTCGGAGAACGGGATGTCTGTTATCAATGGAATGAATGCCTTTTTGAGAGTGGCATTTTGATTGTGATAATGATCATTCGACATTTGTCAAGGCCCTTGGGGCTGGTATAAATTGTATATACATGCAATAAAGTTCGACCCCTGCCTAGTGAGTGGCGGGGGTTTTTTGTGCCGGGGAAAAAAGCGTAACTAAAAGGGGTTAATCAAAGGAGAGAGTTGGGAGCGTTGAAATTTGACAGGAAGGGAGTAGCTTGAACATGCGGAGCGTGAGAAGCAATAAAAATATTTGTCATTTTTTAATAATTAATTTTTTTGGTTATTAATTTTTGTGAATAATTATTCAAAAATCAACCAAATGAATATAATCAAAAAGTGGGGATGGACTGATAAGGCTTGATTTATTGGGGGAATCACTTTTTATGGCCTAGCGAATCTTGTTTAGATATTAAAATTATTTTATTTAGATTTATATATAAATATTCTGAAGTATTATGATATTATAAGTTTGTATCAAATATTAGAAAGGGGTTTTGAAGATGATTGGAAAAAGCCTGAGTTTTTGCTTGCTCGCTTTCATGTTGGTGACCGCTTTGTGGGGAGGCAATACGACGGTTGCTCATGCGTCTGTGAAAGAATCTATTGAAACCTCGTTTAACGTTGAAGAAAATCTTGATTCTTTACCTTTTGAAGTGCAATACAAAATAGATGAACTTCAATGGCGGGATGATAGTGGTTCGGCGTTGGTCCACAAAGATGGGAGAACCTATGCGATCTTGTCATTGGGGGTTCGCCCGACAACCGGGTATTCAATTAACATAGATGGCATCTTCGTCTCTTCCGGCCAAATGGCCATTTGGGCTAGTGAAGTTAGGCCGAATTCAAATGCGGTTCTCGTTCAACAATTGACAAGTCCGGTAAAGGTAATATCAATCCCAGACCCCACACACAAAATTAGAGATTTGTCCGGATTGATTGAAAATAGACGAAGATCAAATCAATGAGATCAGGTATGGGGTCGGAGGTCGCTATATGAAAAAATTGTTCACGCTCATTACTTTAACTTTCTTTTGCATGTCGTTGCTTACGTCTTTCACATCAGCCCAAGAGGTCAATATTCCAGCCAAGGTATCGGTACAGTCTAGGTTTGACCCACAAGACGCCATGAAAAAAACATCTGTGTGTGCGAACGGCCATCTTGAAGCGATTGTATTTGATCACGGGGCATCAGTCAGAACAGGGCCCAGCTTAGATGCGCAAGTGGAGATGAGGCTGGCGGAAGGGACGAATCTGTGGCTTGACGGGTACGTAACGGGAGAAACCGTGAAAGGGACAAATAAATGGTATTACTTTAACACCTTCATGGGTTTCCGTTATATACATGCTTCTGAGCTTAAAAATACAAATTGCGCAACAGCCGAATAGGGAGATGGCGATGCGGAGTACCCCCGCGGTGAAAGCGGGGGTTTTTTGTGTTTGGACCTCAGAGAAGCAAGGATGAATTCAACAAATTTGTTAACTCAAAACTTTTGCATCACTAATGCAACACTTTTGCAACAACTTTTTCCGGGCGTGATTTATACTTAATACATATTTTAAATAGTTAAGAGAGAGTGATCGAAGCAAATATGGAATGAGTTCATTTCATGTCAGCATGACGCTTTCGTTCGTCGGAATATTACAAATTGGATGGAGGAAGTTGAACATTGAATAAACTTTTCCCTGTTGTTGTGAGTGCTTCCCTTGTTCTAACCGGACTTGGATGGGGCAATCCGACCGATGTTACCGCGTCGTCCGCGCCCAACAAGCCGGTTGCGGCGCTAAAGCAAAAATGGGCGCCGGGTGTGTCGGCTTCCAAAGGAAAACATGTTTCCGTCATCGTTGAAATGGGTGAAGCGCCAACGGCTTTATATGGTTCTTTGGTTAAAGTCAATAAAGTGTCGGCCAAAAGCGAAGGGGAGTACCGTCAAGGGTTGGTTCAAAAGCAGAAAAGATTGATCGCGGAGTTGAAGGAGCTCTCTCCCGGCTTGCAAGTGAAAAACACGTATGACACCGTTTTTGCAGGAATGGCTGTCACGCTCAAAGGGGAAGACCTTCAGAAACTGGCTTCTTTTCCGGAAGTGAAACGGATTTACCCCATTCGAAAATATAAAGCATTGATGACGGAGAGCGCCCCTCTGATCGGTGCGCCGAATGTCTGGAAAATGAGAGACGGACAAAAACAATCCGTCACTGGAAAAGGAATCAAGGTGGCTGTGATCGATACGGGGGTGGATGCGACACATCCCGATTTGAAAAAGAACGTGATCGGCGGATATGACTTCGTTGAAAACGACAAAACCCCACAAGATGAAATGGGACATGGCACCCATGTGGCCGGCACCATCGGGGCCAATGGAAAAATCAAAGGAGTGGCCCCAGACGCTTCCATTTTGGCGTACCGTGTATTGGGAGCCGATGGCGGCGGAACCACGGATTGGATCATGGCCGGAATCGATCAAGCGGTCAGAGACAAAGCCGATGTCATGAATTTGTCACTGGGCATGGATGTGAATGTTCCGGATGAAGTCCTCTCCCAATCCCTTGAGCGCGCGATCAAAAAGGGAATAGTGGTCGTCCTTGCCAACGGAAACGCCGGTCCGGCCGTTTGGAGCGTCGGTTCTCCCGCCGCTTCCTCCAAGCCGATTTCCGTGGGCGCGTCGACGAAAGTCGTTCCCGCACCGGTCGCGCAAGCGGTTGGGGACGATAAGAAAATGGAGATGAATCTGATCACCTTCTCCCCAACCTTTCCGCTAAACGGCACCTATTCGCTGGTGGATGGGGGAACCGGCAAAAAAGCGGATTTCCAAAAGATTGACGCCAAAGGCAAAATCGTTCTGGTCAAACGGAGCGGCGATGTTGTCGAGTCCGTTTCTGAACGGGCCAAAAAGGCCGGAGCCTTGGCCGTCATCGTCTATAACAATAAAAGCGGGGATTGGTTCGCTTATCCGATGATGCCAAACGAAATGGGCGAACCGGACACAAAACGGTTTGTTCCCACCGCGACCCTTTCCGGCGGATTTGGCGCCCACCTCATGCAACAACTTGCCTCCGGCAAAACGCAAATTCAGCTGAGTTCTGTCAAACGGGAAAAGATGGTGGACTTCAGCTCGCGCGGACCGGCGACCGGAATTTGGGAAATCAAGCCTGATGTGACGGCGCCCGGCGTGGATATTGTCAGCACGCTCCCTCGCAAAGTGGAAAAAACGGGCTACGGGAAGATGAGCGGAACGAGCATGGCCGCCCCGCATGTGGCCGGAGCCGCCGCATTGCTCTTGCAAAAACACCCCGATTGGAACCCGGACGAAGTCAAAGCGGCGTTGGCCAACACGGCGGTCAACTTAAAAGATACGGAAAACAAACACTATCCTTACATTTCGCAAGGGGCTGGGCGCATTGATTTGCCAAAAGCCATCCGCACGCAGTCCCTGGTGGTCGTAAGCAGCCTCAGTTTCGGCTTGCTCCAGCCGAAAACGGGTGTGCAGCAGATGGAAAGACGCTTGCAAGTCGAAAATTTATCCAACAAAACCAAACGGTATGAACTGCGCGCAGTGTTGGACAACGGGAAAAAAGGAATCCGTGTGACCGTTCCTTCCTCCGTCACGGTTGGCGCGAAGTCAGTGGGGCAACTTCCCGTGTCCATGAGCTTTGACACCTCCTTGCCCCGCGGTTCATATACGGGCGCCGTCTATCTGCAAGAAGGAACCCAAGCATTGAAAGTTCCCTTTATCGCCTTGAACGAACCAAAAGGATATCAGGTCATCACCGGTTTGGGCCAGACTGAGTATTACCTTTCTCCGGATGGGGACGGGAAAAACGAATTCACGCTCCTGACTTATTATTTGGCCGTTTCCCCCGCCTCCTTGGAAATCACCGCCGAATCGATGGAAGGAAACGAACCCAAGGTCTATTCGCTTCACAAGGCCGACCATCCCGCCACAGGCTATACAGACTGGTTGTGGAACGGGAAAGACACCACCGGAAACAGGTTGCCTGATGGTGATTATCTGATCAACGTGAGTTGCACCTACTTGGGCAAAAAAGCGGAAACGCAGTTCTGGGCATCTGTGGATACCCAAGCCCCTGTCATCACCGATATCAAGGCGGATGAAAAAAAACTGTCGGGCAAAGTGAAGGAGCCCTCGCTGTCCGAACTTCACTGGCGTCTCGCGGGGGAGAAAAAATGGCGGGAATTTGATGAGATAAACGGTGGAGAAAAAGGCGTGTATGATTTTAGCCATTTCTTCAAAAAAGGCGATTTGAAGCCGGGCAAAAACACCGTCACCATCAGGGTGAAGGACTGGGCGAGTCATGTGACCACCAAAAACGTGGAGATTCAATTGCCATAGTGATGTGAGAAGGCAAAACGCTACTGACATCTGCCGATTAGGCGGGTCAGTAGCGTTTTTGTGAATGAGGGGAACCGCTTAACCTTTTTCCTTTGCGCCTGCGCCCGGCCAACCTTAATCATTTGGAGAAGGGCGTTAATTTTTAGGGCGTGTCTGATAAAATATGTCGGCGGCTCCAAAACCGTTTTCCCATTCGCTTCACTTGTCCATCGGCGCTCATTGGGAAAAGGTTTTTCCGCCTTCTCCTAATGGTCAACTTGATTTGCCAGACACGCCCTAGTTAGATATGTCGTATTCATGTTTAATTTAAGATGAATTGAGCCGTTACCGGATTGTGGTCACTGTAATCAAACTCAAGAGGGTGGCCATACACTTTTTTTACCGTCACATTGGGGGAAACCAAGAACCCGTCAATATTGGATTTGAAATTGACTCCATTCTTATAGGGGATTGCCAACGTTCTGGAGGTGGGCACTTGCGGATCGGCCACCCAGGAAAACCCTTTTGGCAAAAAATCCGGCGGGATGGTTTGCATCCATTCGGGCCAAGATTCGGTCGATTGGAAGCGTTTGGGATTGGTCCCCGGAATCAGGTGGTTCCAGTCCCCGCCAATGATCAAGTAATGGCCGGCTTTCACATGTCGCTGGATGAATTCTTTTAAAAATGTCAGTTGTTGCTTTCTCACCTTTCCGCCCTTGTCATAGGCGGACAAATGCACATGGACCAGAATTAATTCGTTTCCATTTTCTACGGGAATGCGGTGTTCCGTGATACAGCGATCCAAATCGAACAGTTGCTGCGGCCAATCTTCCTTGCCATAAAGGGAATATCTTGTATTCTGCTTAAGCTTGTAGCTGGATAAAGTGACCAGTCCGCTGTTGACGGACCCCATTGGATCAAAAACGGGAACGGGAACCCAAGGCACAAGATAGTTTTGCGCGAACACCATGCCATAACCAGGAAATTGACGCTGTATGGCGGTGGTTTGGTTTATATGAAAGCTTCGGGATGAGTCCACATCCACCTCTTGCAACAAATAGAAAGAAGAGGCTTCTTTCTTCAGGAACTTAAGAATCCCATTTAAGTTGGACAACGTTTGCTCTTTGCTGGTTGAACCGGAACGGCTCCCTCCATCCATGAAAAAGTCTTGGTTTTTGTCCAGACCGGCATAGCCGATGTTAAACGTGGTCACTGTAAAGGGGACTCCAGGTTTTAACAGATGGTTCGTGTTGTTTGTGACTTTGAGGGGAATGACCGGCTTCGGTTCATAATCGGTTATCGTCATGTACAACAAAAAAGCGCCAATCATCGCCAGGGACAGAATGCATAGGAGTATGAATCCTTTTAGACTTTTGTTAACCAATGGTTCTCCTCCTGAATCGTGTTTTCTTATTAGAAATATGCCATTGAGATTGGCATTTGCTGATGGCATCGAATGACCCCTTTTTGTTCAAGCGGATGTTGTTCTTTTTTTGCCACTTTATCGATGTCGTAAGATTTTGAAATTATCCGAGGTTTGTTGGGGCTGGTCTCCGTGATGCCCAAATAGGTCACTTTTAACCCTTCTTCAGGGGTGACCATAATATATTGGGGTTTAAGATTACGGTGCAACGGTTTGTCAACCACGGCGATCATCGATCTTTCATTACGGAGCATCCTTCATTATTATACAAAAAACAAGTGATTGCGTTATAACTTTTTTAATCAATAGCCTGGGGAGAGAGGTTTCACGCTTTGTCTATCCTTGATCAACAGCATTAAATAGTCGTGAAACTCATCTTTCACGACAGTTTTGTGTTATAATCAATATTCAGAACCCGAATCACTCCGGAATTTGAAGGTGAGTTAATGGACGAAAAAAGTGTCGTGAAAGTGATAGAAAGGTTTTGCCAGGATCAAATAGCCAAAGGGAAAAGGAAGCAAACCATTGATAAATACATGCGCATTATCAATGAGTTTGTCCAATGGATAAACCAAAATGAAGGGAGCTTGCGGCAGCTTACGAGCGTCGATCTTCAACAGTTCATTTATCACCTTGAACAGAAGGGCAACTGTGCTGCGACGATCGAAAACAAATTTGCCGCTTTATCCGTTTTTGTTAAGTTTCTCGGATTCCAAGAGATCCTGCGGCATATTTGGCGACCGGAAACAAGGAAAATTCACCACATTGCTCCCAAATTCTTGGAAAGAAATGAACGAAACCGATTGCTTCGTGAAGTGGAACGATCCGCCAACTTGCGAAATATCGCCATCGTCTATCTGCTTTTGTATACAGGTCTACGCGTTTCTGAATTGGTGGCATTGAATCAAGAGGATATTACTGTGACTGAACAGAGTGGATCGGTGAAAGTTCGCAAGGGACAAAGGAATGTCGCGCGTCAAGTTCCATTGCCACCAGAAGCCCGAAGCGCCCTATACGCCTATCTCCGCACACGGGAAGATGATGATCCTGCACTTTTTTTATCCAATTATAAAAAGCGCATTACCATCCGATCGGTTCAAAGGGTTCTTGAAAAATACGGTGTTTGTCCTCATCAGCTAAGACATACTTATTGTAGGGAATTAGTCTGTTCAGGTGTGGATATAGCCACAGTTGCCGCGTTGGTTGGCCTTAGTGACATCAATCTAACACGCAGGTACTCCAAACCATCGGAACAGGAATTGGAACAAGCGATCGAAAAAGTCTTTGATTCATTTATCTAACAAATAATGGGAACGTTTCATCCTTTACGATTTTTCAGGACGTTGATATCGCTTATTGGTGAGCCTAGTCCAGTTCCCGACAGGAAACTTCCAGACCCATCTGTCTGGATCGTGGCCGTTCAGTTGTGTCGGCATGAAAAAACATTTAAAGGAAGCGGGGTTGAGAAATGGAAGTGACAGCATCCGTTGCAAAAGTAAGCCAAGAAAAACAAGTTCATAAGAAAATGTCAAAGGCCAAATTCTTTAAGCGATCTACCTTCACTCTTCTGGGAGCCATTTTGGTGGCCGTGGCTTTGGAAATTTTCCTCGTTCCCAATCATGTGATCGATGGAGGGATTGTGGGGATTTCCATTATCCTGTCACACTTAACCGGTTTAAACTTGGGCGTGTTACTGTTTGTGTTGAACCTCCCCTTTTTCTTCCTTGGATACAAGCAAATCGGAAAAACATTCGCCTTATCCACTTTATTCGGAGTGGTGGTCATGTCCGTCGGGACCAATTTGCTTCATGAGGTTCCAGGACTTACAAAGGATACACTATTGGCTTCCGTTTTTGGCGGAATCATTTTGGGCATTGGGGTAGGATTGGTCATCCGAAATGGTGGTTCGCTCGATGGCACAGAAATTCTGGCCATTCTGTTCAATAAAAAGCTCCCTCTTTCTGTGGGTCAAACCGTGATGTTTATGAATTTGTTCATTCTCGGTAGTGCTGGGTTCGTGTTTGGTTGGGATCGTGCCATGTATTCATTGATCGCTTATTTCATTGCTTTTAAAATGATCGATATAACCATTGAAGGTTTTGATGAGACAAAATCCGTTTGGATTATCAGTGATCGGCCGGAAGAATTGGGAAGGATCATTCTCAATCGGTTAGGACGTGGCGTAACTTACTTGAGCGGAGAAGGAGCTTATACAGGAGAGGCGAAGAAAGTGCTTTTCTGTGTGGTAACCCGCTTGGAAGAAGCGAAACTCAAAACCATTGTGGAAGAAGTGGACCCCCAGGCTTTCCTGGCCATCGGTCATATTTATGATGTGCAGGGTGGACGATTTAAGAAGAAAGATATCCACTGATGTCATGCATACGACCTGTCCGCAACGTATAAACGAATAAAGAAAGCAAATGTTAAAAAGGGGCTGATGGCACGCTCCTTTTTTATTTATGGTCAAAAATGGTCTCAACCTTTATTTTTTATAAGGGGGTAAATTTTATTGGAAACGGTGACACCTCAATCCAAAAAATACGATCACAAGAAATGGTCAAAAGGAAAACTCTTCAAACATATCTTCGTTATTTTGTTGGGAGCCATGTTGGTGGCCGTTGGTCTGGAAATTTTCTTGGTTCCCAACAAAGTTATTGACGGGGGGATTGTGGGAATATCCATCATGCTCTCCCATCTGACAACACTCAATCTGGGGGTGTTGTTATTTGTGCTCAACCTTCCATTCTTTTATTTGGGCTATAAGCAAATTGGAAAAACCTTTGCCCTCTCCACCTTGTTTGGTGTCATCATCATGTCCATTGGGACCAACTTGCTCCATGATGTTCCCGGGCTTACTGATGACCCTCTGTTGGCGGCCGTCTTTGGCGGAATCATTTTGGGAATAGGAGTCGGCTTAGTCATTCGATACGGCGGTTCACTGGACGGAACGGAAATTCTCGCTATCCTTTTTAACAAAAGGTTGCCCTTTTCGGTGGGGCAAATCGTGCTGTTTTTCAACCTGTTTATTTTGGGTGGCGCGGGATTTGTATTTGGTTGGGACCGGGCGATGTACTCACTGATCGCTTATTTTATTGCTTTCAAAATGATTGACATCACCATTGAGGGCTTTGATGAAACCAAATCGGTTTGGATCATCAGCGATGAACCTGAACAGCTTGGTGAGTGCATCCTAAACCGCTTGGGACGCGGGGTCACATATTTGAGTGGAGAAGGCGCGTATACGGGTGAATCCAAAAAGGTCATCTTTTGTGTGGTCACTCGGCTTGAAGAAGCCAAGCTGAAATCCATCGTTGAAGATGTTGATCCCCAAGCCTTCTTGGCCATCGGCAATATTCATGATGTGAAAGGCGGGAGATTTAAAAAGCGCGATATTCACTAGGGCGTGTTTGATAGAAATGTCGGCGGCTCCAAACCTGTTTTCCCATTCGCTTCACTTGTCCTTCGGCGCTCATTGGGAAAAGGTTTTTCCACCGCCTCCTATCGATCAACTTGATTTGCCAGACATGCCCTAGCGGGGCGGTTATAAGCTGACGGCCGAGCGAATGATCGATAGAATGTAAGATTGCTATTGAATTGAGCGGATCGTTTGGCGCATAGTAGTAATAAAGGGCGAATTTTTGTCCGTTACATACTAGGAATATTTGGGAAATGGAGTTCGTTGCCATTTAACACATCCCCAATATCAAAAAAAGATGGGGGGGTTCACATGCCATTCTTTGGCGGAAATCGACAGAAGCGAAGAGAACAAAGTGATGTTGAGAAAATGTCTGTCTTTGCCGGGTACAGCGGGGATGATTTTGATGAGAAGTATCTTGAAATTTTAGAACGCAAACGACTTCAGGCAGAAGAAGAACGGCTTCACGAAGAACAGCGGCAAAAAGAGGATGAATATGAGCGCCAGATTCATGAAGCCATTCAACTTGCCAATCGGGGCAGGCAAAAGCGATAAAGGTGCATGGTGCATGGAAACGCTCGGGCTGAGGTGAACCCTCAGCCTTTTCATATCAACGCGTTTTTATCATTGATGGGAATCAGATTGGCTTCCATTAACCATTCAAACACCCGGATCATTTCCAGCCAAACATTCCGTTCTTTTTTGCGGCCGAGGACACTGGAAGCGATGGCGCAGTCTTCCATCCATCCCTTCAATTTGGTTGGGGTTGGGACATCTTCCGGATACTCTTCCCGATATGATTGGATCAATATGGGCTTGATTTCGCGAAAATAATCGGCCAGATACAATAGGAACTGGGCGTCACTGTGCACATCTTCTTTATATAACCTGCGTTGTAAGCGCTCTTTGTCTTTGGGCCAATTCAACACAATCCGCTTTTTGGTCAGACTGCCCATAAACTGATGCAATCTGGACCGAAAGGGGGTGCTCAGTAAACTTAACTCATCGATTGATCTTGTTGCCATTTTCCATCTCCATCCTTTCGCGTGCTCATCCTTTGTACTTAATTACCACTTTTTCTTTAATTCCCCTCCAACCAACCATTGTATATAAAATCGACTGTCTTCCGGATCAGTCATGATGTTGTGTGGAGGCGGATGGATCAAAGCACTGGAGAAAAGATGGAATCATGCACGGAAAATAAAAAAAGAGTTGGGTTCATGATCATGCATGCCCAACTCTCTTTTTTATTGTCCATTATCGTATGTGTCCGCCGGATCTTATTAAACGTCATCCGGACCGGAGGAAGCATCCCTGTTATGCGTTTTCCGACTGAACCGTCGCACCAACAAGTAAACGGGGACTCCAATCACGCCCAGGACGAAGAGGACGGGAATGGCGCCGGAGAGGAAAATGAGCAGGCTTTCCCCAAAAGCTCCCAGTCGGGAGATGCTTACCAAGAACGATTCGACCATTTGCTTGCCCAATGATTGATCGGGCGGGGTTGGTGAGACGACTGCTTGTTCCATGGAGATATGAACGGTGGAGAAATCCACTTTATTGTTCAAATAGTTAAGCCGGCCTTTGATTTGTTCGATCTGTTCTTGGGTCAAGTTCAACTGATTGGAGATGTCCAGCAGATCTTCCGTTTTGGAGGCCTTTTTCATGAAGTCAAGTAAGCGGCTTTCCATCGCTTGCTTGGCTTTTAAACGGGATTCCAGGTCAACCATTTCTTCGGAGACATCATTGCCGTCGATTTCGATGGAGGGGGGAGCGGAATCCGTCAATTTGGGAATGTCTTTAATGAATGGGTCAAACTCTGTTTGGGGAATGCGGAAGGTAAAATTCCCCCTGATGGCTTTATTTGATTTTTCCGAGCTGTTCACCATGTACCCGTCATGCTGTTGCACCAGTTCTTCCAGCTTTGTCTTCGCTGTCTTGTAATCTTTGACCGTCACGTTGATTTTGGCCGTATAGATCATCTTTTTGGTGACTTGGGATGTCGGCGGCAATTTGTCAGAGGCTGAGGTTGGGTGAAGGCCGCTTTGCGGTTTCGCCATCGAATCGGTTTGGGCGCTTTCCGTGCTGTTAAATGCCATATTGGGGTTCGCCACTTTCGACGATTGCTCCACCTCTGAACTGCACCCGATCAATAGAGTGAAGGTGAGGAAAAAAATGAGTGTCAAGCTTCCACGTTTATTCAGACGCATGGCTGTCCTCCTTTGAGGTTTTGAGACCAAGTTCACATTGATGGAAAATGGTTTTCGGTTTATTGTGACGTATTTGTGTTGGTAAGGTTGCGGAATCCTATTTGAAAAATGTGAATATTGGTTGAAGTGATCAAGCTTACGGGGAAGAGGCAACCTGTATATAATGGGTTACATTAAAATACTTCGAGCATATAACGGATTTTTTGGTTGTTTTTCACTTTAAATTTTGACGAATGTGATAAAGAAAAGGAAACATGCATCAACCTGGTAAAGAAGGGGCCAAGATGGCCCTGTATTCAGCTATGGTTGGCCATAGTGTCTACTTGTTGTTTCAAGTGCGCGATCCAGGCCAATTCATGTTCAACCTGCGTCTTTTGGAAACGAATCACCTCGATGACAAAGGGGTTTTTCGGATGGGTATTCTCAATATGGTGATAATGATTCCGTTCTTTTTCCAACACTTCCTGTCTCTTTTGTAGAATCTCTTGTTGCATTTCGTGTTCCAACCGGCCAAACAACGCCACCCGCACCAAAAATTCGGTTCGGTTGGCCGCCATTTTACTTGGGAATTCGCGAATCATTTCACAAAAAATTTCTTCCCCGACATCGGTCAAAAGATAGATGTGGCGATTTGGTTTACCTTCAGGCTTGACCACTTCTTTGGAGATGGCGCCCATCTCCAGGAAGCGGCGCAAAGCGGGATACAATAAATTGTTGTTGATTTCAAACGCCTCCCCCAGCGCCTCTTGAATGTTTTTCTTTATTTCATAGCCATGTTTGGGGCCTGACAGGAGTTGTTCCAATATTAAGATCTCCACATACACCGATATCACCCTTTTCGGAATTTTTGCTCGAATGAGTTCCGCTGTGCCTTTATATATGTTAAATTAACATATGTAAGGGATGCTGCTGATAGGAGGGGTTGTTGTGAACACAACGAATCAAACGATCCTCTTGCACGAAATATCGAAGCTCAAATCAAAGCAAGCGCAATGGGAACCTTTTTCTTGGTATAAAGAGATGAGAGAAAATAGCCCTGTGTATTATGATGCCGAGCAAGACGTATGGAATGTGTTTTTATATGAACATGTCAAGCGCGTGTTGTTTGACCACCAGTTATTTTCCAACAAGAAAGAACGAAGTTTGATTCCTGTTCCCAGAAACAATAACCGAAGCAATGTCAACTTTTCCGATCCGCCGGAACATCGGAATCGACGCGCACTTCTTGCCAAAGCGTTCACTCCCCGCAGTCTGCAAGAGTGGGTGCCTCGAATCCAAGCCATTGCCGACGAATTGGTCGCGGATATGGAAGGCCAGACGACCGTCGATATTGTGCAGAAGTTGGCGATTCCCCTGCCGATTATTGTCATCGCGGATTTGTTGGGTGTCCCTTCCAAAGACCGGGAGCTGTTCAAAACCTGGTCAGACATCCTCTTTCTCCCGTATGCGAAAGAAACGTATGGTGACATCGTCCAGCAAAAAGCGCGGGCCGTGAAGGAGTTTCATGACTACTTGTATCCCATCGTGCAAGAGAAACGGAAGCATCCCACCGATGACATCATCTCCGATTTGACCAAAGCCGAGGTTGAGGGCGAACAATTAACGGATGAAGAAGTGGTCATGACCAGCAGGGGACTGCTGGCCGCGGGAAATGAAACCACGACTACGCTGATTTCCAATGTGTTTTACTCCTTGTTGATTGATCAACCGGGCATCTATCAGGAGTTGCGGGCCGACTTGTCATTGGTTCCCAAAATGATTGAGGAAGTGTTGCGCTTCCGCTTTCCGATCGCCATGGACCGCAAGGTGGCTCAAGACACCACCGTCTTTGGGCATGAAATGAAGCGGGGGCAAATGGTTGTGGCGTGGATTGCCGCCGCCAACCGGGATGAATCCCAATTTGCCCATGCGGAAGAGTTTGATATCCATCGTCCGGGCAATCAACACCACCTCACTTTTGGAGCTGGCCCGCATTTTTGTCTGGGCGCTCCGCTGGCTCGAATGGAAGCGAACATTGCTTTGACCACATTTGTGAAACGGTTTGCCGACATTCGTATGGTGGAGGCGTTCGAGGTGACCGAACATTTGACAGATTCGGCGTCGGGCCAATCTCTCAAGAGCTTCCCCCTCCGATTGGAAAAGGATTGAACAGCAGAGGCGAAACGGTTACTGTCAGATACATTCTCGATGCAATGATAAAAACAACCGCTGTGCGGTATACTCGAATCAAGTATAAATGATCATCTGGCATCATGAAAAGGAAGAGGCGGATAAGAGCATTCACGAAGGCTGGATATCAAGCATGGGCGAGCAAAAAGGAGGGCGTCGGTTGAGCGGGGAAAAGAATCCGTTTACCTGCCCCATTTGCGGCAAGGGCAACGGTTGCAACTTGGCGGGCCAGCCGATCGGTTCATGCTGGTGCAGTCGGGAGCGTTTTCCTGCCGGGCTGTTGGCGCTCGTGCCGACGGACCAAAGGGGAAAAGCTTGCATATGCAAAGCATGCCTCGATCGGTTCATACAGCGAATCCCTCAGGAATAAACGGTGCAAAAGCGATTCATGGCAAAACAAATGCAGCCTGATTGCGGGCTGCATTTGTTTGTGGGATGGTTAGGGAATCTCGCAATCAATAAGATGCGGTGGTAGCTTCGAAAATGCCTCCCGTGCGGGTGCGAATCATGCCGTGGGCAAAAGAAAGCGTTCCGGCATCATTGAATTGGTTGGTGTAATTGCTGTCTCCGGGTGAAACATACGTGTCGGTCTTCCAATGGTAACATTCCGGCCAGGTGTCGGGGCAATTGTAGGGCGCTTCATCGGGATAGGGCTGTTCCAACCGATACAACACGACTTGTCCATAGTTCGTGGATTGATAATTTTTTACGTACATCCGCCCCCATGCGGTGCGGCAGGCGGGACTGTAGCGGAGTTCAGTGGTGGATAAGACCGTGCCGGACTTGTTCTTGACCAACACGCTTCTGGCTGTGATCGCATTGTTGGCGCAACCTGTCGTTTCAGGATCGGTGTTGTCATATGCGAGAGCTTGGATGGACGGTTGCGGGGATTTGGCAGTTGCGCGTTTTCCTTGTCTTTTGAAGATTTCTTTTTCCGAAGGGAGTTTTACGGTGCTTGGCCCTTCATAATATTCTAGGATAAGATCGCCTTTCACTTCGACGTTCACGGGTTCCTTTGATTTGGATGGGGCCGGCTTGTCCTGTTCCGCCGCACCGGCCATGTCCACCAGTAGGCTGGAAGTGAGCAGAGTGGCGGCAAATATCGCCCATCTTTTTTTCATATGGATGAAGCCTCCTTCTGGGTAAATCCCTTTATATGATTATTCGCAATAAACAGTGGGTTTATATGCCACATCCATCTGCTTTCTTCCTTTTTTCGGGAGGGTTCTGAAGGATATAATAATCATATCCTCAATAACGATGAGAAGTTGAATAAGAAAGGAAGAACGAGATGGCTCATCACATAGCGGACGGCGTTGTGTTAAACAATGGGGTAAAGATGCCGTGGCTGGGCTTGGGCGTGTATAAAGCGCAAGAGGGGAGTGAAGTGGAGCGGGCGGTGGAAGTGGCTTTGCAAACAGGCTATCGAAGCGTTGACACGGCGGCTTTTTACCAAAACGAGGCGGGTGTGGGCAACGCGATCAAACGATCAGGGATACCGAGGGAAAACCTCTTTGTCACCACCAAGGTTTGGAATACGGACCAGGGGTATGAAACCACGTTAACCGCGTTTGAAACCAGCCGCAAAAAGTTGGGGTTGGATTATCTGGACCTCTATCTTATCCATTGGCCAGTGAAAGGGTTGTTTAAAGAAACCTGGCGGGCGTTGGAGAAGCTGTACCGGGATGGGTGGGTCCGGGCGATCGGGGTCAGCAATTTCCACATTCACCACCTGGAAGAGCTTTTGCGGGACTCTGAAGTGACACCGATGGTAAATCAAGTGGAGTTTCACCCTTTGCTGACGCAACAGGAACTGCGCCATTTCTGCCGGATGCAGTCGATTCAGTTTGAAGCTTGGAGTCCCTTGATGCGGGGAAATGTCGTGAATCAACCGGTGCTTATGGAACTGGCCGAAAAATACCAAAAAACGCCGGCGCAATTGGTGTTGCGTTGGGATTTGCAACATGAAGTGGTGACGATACCCAAATCGGTCACCCCCAGCCGGATTGTCGAAAACGCGGATATCTTCGATTTTGAAATCTCGACGGAGGATATGGAGAAATTGGACGGGTTGAATCGGAACCAACGCTTCGGGCAAAATCCCGACCATTTCAAATTTTAACTTGCCATGGTATCCCCGGCCAGATCAAGAGGCCGGGGATTGATCTTGTTCGCGAATGGGAAGGATGCTTAGTTTTTTTTCTTTTCTTCCATGTAATCTTTGATAAGGTAGAAAAGAGTGATAACCACAAACAGGATGATCAACGTATTGGTCACAAAGGGGGTCATGCCGCTTTTCTTCCTTTCTTTTCAAGGGTGGGCAATGATTCGTTGTTCCAGAAAATCATCAGGAGCTTCTGCCGATCCAACCATAAAAGAAAAAGGTTCATGATGACCAGCAACGTGCTGAGGTCATGTACCCCGATGCGGTAAAAGTAGTTCACAAACATGACATTGAGGGCGATGGGGAAATAAACCACCGCGCCCAGGGTGGCTGTGCGGGGGATGAGTAGAAGGAGGCCTGAAACCACTTCCCCGCAGCCGACGAAGAGTTCATAAGGGCGGGAATGGCCGAAAAAAGCCCAGGTGATGGCAAAGCCTTCCCCTTTCACGGCCGCAACCCGCGCGATTTCATCCAACGGAATATGGCCGAACTGCCCAAATGCCAGCTTGACCCCTCCATAAATAAGAAACTCGAACGCCATAAACCAACGAAACGTCATCGGCACGGACTTGCGCAATGCCCGCCATAGTCGATTCATCCTACCATTCCTCCTGCAATAGCTCGATTGCCACCATCATACTAAGCCAAGCTGAATGACAGATGAATGAAAGCTGAACAGGAGATAAACTTTTAGGATGGGAGTGAAGTGGACGGTTGGCTTATTTTTTATTATTTTGACAAAAAGCGTCTCTGCCCATGTCATTTTCTTGTATATAATACATATTTGAACTGGTAGACTAGTCGATTCAAGGGAGTTAAAGGAGAGAAAATGGATGAAAGCTGGAAGCGCAATCTCGGCCATGCTTTGCGGCTCATTGCTGGTTCTATCCGCTTGTTCGGGGATGGCGGATAAAGCCCAACCGCCAAAAGAGAAACATGCTGCGACAACGGTGGAGGGTATGCTGATTGAAGGGCCGGGAAAATATGCCGGAACAAAATATGATGAAGCGAAAGTGACGGCGGAACTGAAAAAATGGCCGAAAAAGATGGATGAACAGGAAGCGTATGATCGCTTGATCGAACTGTTGGCGGAGGACTATGAACCCGTCGTGAAAAAGGCGAAACAATATCAACCCCGGTATAAGCTGACCAAATTGGGGGACTTTGACCCCAACGAAGGCATTGTGAAAAAGGAACAAAAGCAGAAAAAAGAAAAACATGTCGTGGTGTTGGTTGATGCCAGCGGCAGCATGGCAGCGAAAGTGAATGGCAATACCAAGATGGAAGAAGCCAAAAAAGCCGTGTTGGACTTTGCCGCTTCCCTTGAACAAGACACCCAAGTGGCATTGCGGGTGTATGGACATAAAGGGAGCAACAAGGATGCGGACAAAGCGGTTTCTTGCGCCAGCACCGACACTTTATATCCGCTCGGGCCTTATCGGGCGGACGCTTTTAACCAAGCGGTAAATCAATTGAAACCGGTTGGGTGGACTCCCGTCGCGGCGGCGATTCGTGCGGCCAAGCAAGACCTGGGGAATGATCCCAATGCGGAAAATATCGTGTATGTGGTGAGCGACGGGTTGGAAACTTGCGGGGGAAATCCGGTCAAAGAGGCGAAAGCGTTACATAAGTCCAACATCCAAGCGGTGGTGAACATCATCGGGTTCGACTTGGATGAACAGAGCAAACAAGCATTGAAAGAAGTGGCCGAAGCAGGAGGGGGTCAATTCACCGACGCCAAGTCCAGTGCGGATATCAAAAAAGGCATGGGCATTTGGGATTATGTTGGCCGCCAAAATCAGATCAACTGGTGGAGCGTTGAGAATAATAATGGCATTTTATGGGGTTCCATGGATGATGATAAGGCGATCGAAGGGCTGTTGGAAAGGGGGCATCCGCTTTATAAGAGTGATTTTGAGGAAGTTTTGGAGCCTGAGCTGAGACACTTGAGAGATGCTGTCGAAGTGCTGGAACAGAATCAAATCGTGACAGCGAAAGTGGCGCAAGAATTGCTTGCCCGGGTGGATAAGCGGGAAGAGTTGTTGGACCGATTCCGTTCCAATTTGAAAGAACAGAAGTCAAAAGAGTTGGATGCCTATTATGATCGTTTAAGAAAGCGGATGGATGAAATCACCAAGGGAGCGCAAAAAGATTTGGACTCACGTGAAGTCAATTTTTAATGGCAGTGCCCGGCCGAATGGGGTATTAAGGGAAAGCCCGCCTGGTTTGACCGGGTGGGCTTTTTCATCTTGTGAAATGTGGTCATGGCAAAAGAAAAAGGGATCATCCCCATTGTGCAGTGTGTCAAGGACGATCCCCTATGGCTATATGCTTTCCGCACTTCTTTTTTGGCGCCTTGGATCCATTATTTGCCGATGAATTCTTGGGTCCAATAGTTGCCGTCTTTAACATACCCCACACCGATATGGGTGAAGTTTTTGTTCAAAATATTTTTGCGGTGGCCTTCGCTGTTCATCCAGCCGGTTACCACTTCTTGAGGAGTGCGATGTCCCATGGCGATGTTTTCGCCGGCTGTTCGGTATTGGATGCCGTATTTCTTCATCATGTCAAATGGCGAACCGTAGGTGGGACTGTTGTGGTCGAAGTAGCCTTGATCATGCATATCCTGCGATTTGGCGCGTGCCATTTCGCTTAATTTGGCATCGATTTTCAGCGCGGGCAAACCGTATTTGGCGCGCTCTTTATTGGTGAGATCAACCACTTGCTGTTCAAATTGGTTAAGGCTGTAACTTGTTTGTCGGCTTGGGGATGGTTTTGCTTGATT
This sequence comes from Laceyella putida, assembly GCF_042665195.1. Taxonomy (NCBI): domain Bacteria; kingdom Bacillati; phylum Bacillota; class Bacilli; order Caryophanales; family Thermoactinomycetaceae; genus Laceyella; species Laceyella putida. Next base: position 12,825 of record NZ_JBHTBW010000012.1, on the reverse strand, counting down.
GGATGTTGGCTTCGTTGTTTTGCTGGCGGTTGGTTGTTTTTGCGGTTGCGCCGTGATTGCCGCTGGTTTGGATTGGGAATTCAATTGAAAGCCATATTGTTTAAGAAGCGCTTCGATATCTAAATCTCGGAATGTTCTTATATCAATGGTAGTGCAATGGGATGGGCTCAGCTTCTCGACTGTCCCCGATCCTTGTTGGTCGGCGGCGAAAGTGCTGACCGGATTGGTTGCGATCAATGCGCCGGTGATTGCCAGTGCGGCTATGAAACGATATTTCTTCATTAGTAGCCCTCCTATGCTTAGATTCGCTCGTGCCAAGGCTTGCTGAGCTTGTTCTATTAAAGGATAACATAGTGAGAGGGCTAATTATTTAGAAATGATTGGAAATGAAAACGGGGTTTTGCCAGACACTCCCTAGTCACAGGGGGATTGACCTCCTGTTTAAGGATGGAATGAGGGCGCTATCCTAAGTGTTTTATATGTTTGGGAAAAGGGTTTTTATCGATGTACATAAAATGATTTACGAAACAAAGCTTTTGTAAACCATTATTGATCAAAAGGAGGATGGGGATGAGGATAAGAGAAGCCAACATGCATGACGTACCCGTGCTTGCTCGATTGATGGAGGAATTGGGTTATCCAACCACAGAGGAAGAGATGCGGGAACGATACCGGCGCATCGCCGCTGATCCGCATAACCATACGCTGGTGGCGGAAACGGATGGCCAGGTTGTCGGGATGGTTGGCCTGAGTACTCACTTGTTGTATGAGCGGGATGGATGTTATTGCGCATCATGGCATTGGTGGTGGATTCGCGATATCAAGGGCGGGGAATCGGCAAGGCGTTGGTGGAAGAGGCGGAGCATTGGGCCAAACGTCAGAGGGCGGTTGCCGTTGCCCTCAACAGCGGTAACCGCGAACAACGTCAAGGGGCGCACCGCTTTTATCTCAAGCTGGGCTATGTGAAGAAAAGCGTGGGCTTTTTCAAGTCGCTCGCTCCCGCCAGTCGATTGGATGGATTTTGAAAGAATCGGGTTTTCTGATTGGCGTGGTTGAAGATATGCAAACGATCGGGATGATTTTGAAACGGCCGTTGGTAAAAAAGCTTCGTGATTTTGCGCCCATATACACGCAGTGGTGGGACTGATTCTTGGATCGGATGAATCGTTTCTTTGGCAACGGGACAATCCCTCTCTGTTGATTGGATGTTCTCCTTTGAAGGAAAAGGGAAATCCGGCAAGCTGTGGTTCGAAAAGGAATCAGAACGGGAAGAGGATAGCAGGATGACCCATTATGGGCCTGCCCAACGGCTTAAGGCATCCTTGTCGAGGATGATGAATTGGTTTCGCCCCACATCAATCAACCCGTCTTTGCGGAGTTGGTTTAAGAGGCGGCTTACCGTTTCGCGGGTGGTGCCGATCGCGCTGGCCATGTCTTGGTGGGTGAGCGGGATGTCGATCCGGATGGTTCCCTCTCGTTTTTTCCCATATTTATCCGCCAGTCCCAATAAAAAAGTGATGGCCCGATTTTGTGCGGCGTAACCCGTTAACTCCTGGAGTTGCTTTTGCAAGTCCAGGATTTTATCACTCATCACGCGCATGACTTTCACCGCCATGGAGGGATTGGCAAGCATGAGCGCTTCAAATGATTTGACGGGAATGGCGATCAGTTCCGTCTGATCGATGGTTTCGGCTGTGGCCGGATAGGGGTGTTGGCTGAAAAAACCGGTGTGGGGAAACAGATCCCCATCGCGGAGCAAAGAGACGATATGCGCATGGCCGCGCTCGTCTGTTTTATATGTTTTAACGAGCCCGCTTTTAATAAGATAAACGGCCGTTTTTTCGCTGCCTTCGGTGAAGATGACCTCTTTCTTGTTGAAGTTGCGATGGTCCGCTATCTCCCAAAGCCTCTCCAGTTCTGAGTCTGTCAGGCCGGAGAACAAAGGGACTCCTTGCAAAAGATCAATCGGATGATGCATGGGTGAACGCCTCCATCTGCTGGAATAGGGTGCGGGAAAAGGGTGCAATGTAAATCTGGCTTTATTTTATTATCGTACAAGCGATCCGTTCTTGCAAAAATACGAATGGAAGCTTGTGAAAGACTGAAAAAGAAATGGGGTGCCACATGCCAAAAGAAGTGGATGTGATCATTGTCGGTGCCCGGTGTGCGGGGGCGACGCTGGCCATGCGGTTGGGCCAAAGCGGGGTGCGGGTCTGTTTGGTGGATGCCGCCCGCTTTCCCAGCGAGACGCTATCCACCCATGCGATGTTCAACAATACGGTTCATCATCTGAAAGCGTTGGGCATCGGCAAACTGTTTGCGGAGACGTCCGCTCCGGCGGTAAGTGAAGTGATCATGCGTTTTGATGAAGTGTCGATTCAAGGCAACTTGCCAATCGTCCAGGGAGAGTCCCACGGCTATTGCATTCGGCGGAGTGAGCTGGATCAGGCCTTGTTGGAGAAAGCTGTCTCATATCCGACGGTTTCTTTTTTAGAGGGGTTCCGTGTTCAGTCCCTACTTAAGCGGGCGGGGAGGGTGGTAGGTGTCCGGGGGCGTGATGGGCAAGGGAGGGTGCGCGACATTTCGGCGCGCATGGTGATTGGAGCGGATGGGCGGCATTCCGTGGTGCGGCGGGAATTGTCGCTTTCACCCAAGCAGGCGGTTCCTTCCGATTTCGCCTGTTATTTCAGCTATCTTTCACACCTAGAGAGGGAAGGTCCCCCGGCGTTTGAGGTGAACCGGATCGGGGATTATACGCTGGTCGTTTTTCCCACTTCTCATCAACAATCGGTTGTCTATGTTTCCTTTCCCAACACGGACCAACCCTGGATGAAAGCCTTTCAACGCCATCCGATGGAAGCGTACGAGCGATTTTTGAAAGAGAATTTTCAGCCGATTTCCTTCCATCAGCGGCTGGCGCGGGCGGTAGTGGAGGAGCCGGTCCGGGGATTGCCTTTCTATGATAATGTATGGTATCCGGCGATGGGTCCCGGTTGGGTGTTGGTGGGCGATGCGGCCATGTTTAAGGACCCGGCGCTGGCGCAGGGAATTCATGATGCTGTATGGGGTGCCGAACTTTTGGCCGAAGTGTTGATCAAGTATCCGGATTGGCAGTCACAGGAGGCCGCGCTGGCGGGTGAGTATGAACAGCGACTGGACCATCACTTTGGCTCTTTGTTTAAGTGGGCCTTGACCATGACCAAGTTTCACCCGTTGACGGCGGAACAAAAACGATTTTTCCAATGGCTTGAAGAGAATGATGAAGGGAAGGAACGATTTATCGGGCTGTATAATCGGGCATTTAAGGTGGAGGATTATCAAGCGAAGGTGGCCGAAGGTTGGAAGCGGCAGATGGGGGAAGGGTAAAAACCAAACCAGCCGTCAAGGCTGGTTTGGGGCATTTCGGCAATCGCAAGGCTATTTTCCCACCACATAACCGCCCCATCGCCACTTGAGGATGCCCATGGTCAGGAATAGGGGGATGATGACCATGGCCAACAGCAGCCATAAAAAGCCGTAAAACGGGGTGGGAACGAGTTTGAATTGCACCAGGAGCGCCTGAATCAAGGGATGGATGAGATAGATGCCGAATGAGTTACGGCCAATCAGCGACAATCCGGTTAAAGAAAAGGTTCTGGCGAGCCGGTATACAAGGAGAAACAGGATGATTGAATAAGGGATGGTCACCAGTGAGTAGAACCCGCTCCGCTGTTCGATTCCCACTTCCAAGGTCATCAGAAAAGCGAGCAGGATCGCGGTCAGGGCAAGGGCAGGGAAGGAGATGCGATGGATTCTTTCGCGCACCCGCTGCCAATGGATGCCCAACCAACCTCCGAAACTGAAGTAGAACAACCAAACCGGAAAAAAGCGACGGATGCTGTATTCTTCCACGGTAATCCCCCACATGGAAGTCCATTCGCGCCAATTGCCGCTCAGGGCCAGAATCGAGACCCAGAGCGTTGTGACCAGTACGAGCGAGTCAGGCCAACGCTGGAACATCTTTAATAGGATGGGAAAAATCACATAAAGCTGAACCAGCACAAAGAGAAAGTATAGATGATAATAGCCTTGTCCCAACGCGATATGGGTTAGATTGTCAATCCAAGATACAGCCAGGTTATGTGGATTTTCCCACCAAAGATATCCGGTGTACACGAGTGACCACACCACAAAGGGGATTAATATGAAAGCGCTCCGCTTCTGCCAGAAGTGGCGCAAGGGAAAGGGGTGGCGATCGTGATATTGGTAAAAGAGGAGAAGGCCGGAGGCAAGGAAAAAAACGGGTACACTAAAACGGCTCAGGTGGTTCAGAAAGAAAAAAACATTCTGGGGTTCAGCGGAAAAAGAGAGAAATGTCCCAGTTGCATGAATGACACAGACCGCCAGGATGCAGATGCCTTTTAATGCATGGATTTCTTCAATCCGTTCTTTCACAGTAGGCTCCTTTCTGCCAACAAAAAGAAAAACAGAGTGAACCAGTTCCTCTGTTTTTCTTTTTCAGGCGATTTGAATTGGTTCTCCAATGGGGTTTGTTGTTGGTAGATTTCTAACCATTGGGGTATTTTTTCATGTTTACCCTTTGATCCATGTGAATAAACGTCTGATTGAAACAGTTTTTCTTGAATTAATATTCTAAAAATCACACAAAATGTGTTGTAGCCGCGATAACTGAATCATATGGGGTTGTGGTGAGGATAAGCAGTCATCACGTAAAATGATTCCGGTACCCACGCAGAAGTGCTGTTGCTCCTGATGGTAAGAAACCTCCGCCTCTTCAGGCGGAGGGAGGTTCATTTTCGGTGGATCGTGAACGCAAGGTCTTTCGTGTTTTTGGCGATGGCTCCACCGTCGTTTTTGAAGATAGTTGATTTGTTTTCTTCAGACGGTTCAATATGGAGTTGAATCAAATGGGTTCCTTCTTTCAGGTTGAGGGTATGGGCAAAGGACATGTCGGGTTGGATGGTGACCTTTTCCCCGTTAATGGTGAGCATCCCTTCTTTAATCGCGTTTCCTCTTAAGGTGATGGTCGGGGATGTGACGGTTTGCCCGTCAGTGTGGGAAGTGATCACCACGGGTTGATCGATCCACCGCAGGATGTGATCCTGTACAATCATTTGATTACCGCCCTGGTTGGTGACGGTGAGGTGGAGATCAGTTCCTGTGGCCCCGTATCCATAATAGCTCACATCATCGTCATCCGGTTGGTTTGGTGTATGATCGGCCAAGCCTTCTTGCTCCCAGCTGCCGCCCTTCACATATTTATAGGTGATTTGTTCCCCTTCGGGGAGTTCCGTCGTATATTCAAAATCATTCGTGACCGCCCCATTGCGCGACATCGTCCAAGCTTCCGTGTTCCAGCCATTTTCACTGTTGGGAATCGTGATATTGACATCTTGCGGGGTATAATCCGGCACATGCACCTTAAACGTCACTTTTACCATGACCAAGTCGGGGGTGACGCTCACGATATTGGATGAAACGGCATTGCCATATCGATCATACAGCTTGACTTGGTACTGGTAGGTGGTGCCGTTGGACACGTCCAGATCTTGATAGTGGCTTTGCGACATGTCTGCCAAGGTGGTGATTGGCTTCCCGTCCCGTGTGATGACGGCGAGATAAGGATCATCGCCATCTTGGATGCTCCAGGATAGGTTGACTTGTCCGGATTCCTGTGTCGGTTGCTTCAGCGTCACACCGGTGGCGGGCGGCGTACGATCTTCCCCTTGCCGAAACGTGACTTCTTGGGTTTCACTGGTTAACCATGTGTGTCCCAGGTTGGAAGAAAAAGCGAACCGATATGAATACGTGCCGTCGCCAAATGGGGTAAATTCCGCCACAAAACGATTAGCCGTCTCATTTTGTCCCGAGTAAACGGCTTCATAAGGCGTCCATTCAGTGGACCCCGGCTCTTTCACTTCCAGCCGGGCCCACAAGCCTTCCGCCTGTCCTTGTTCGGTGGCGCCTTTGATCGAGATTTCCGCAGCAACGCGTTGGTTACTCGCCAAATCAAGCACACTGTCCTGAAGCGAAGTCAGATGGGTTATGCTTGTGTTGTCCGATGTTAACGGAATATGGGGAATAACGGCGCCGGTGACGGTTTTGGCCGATTCATTTCCCGCTTGGTCCACACTGGTGACCGCAAAGTAGTAAGCGCGTCCGTTGTGTAATCCATTCAGGGTGATTTGTGTCCGGTTCGTCGTTGCCGCTTTTTGGTAGGGGCCGCCTTGGACCGTTGATTGATATACATGAAACGTTTTTGCGGCGCCTTTCCAGTGCAGAACGGCTTGATGATTTCCCGCTGTCGCCTTCAACTGGGCAACCGGTTTGGGCGGTTTTTGTACCGGCTTGGTGCTCACCAACATGCGGCCGCTCATGGCCGGGATGGTGATCGTCAGTTTGCCATCATGTGAACGGGTGACATACTTTGTGTCCAATTGGTCGGCCAGCGTGGTGTGGTTGACCATCAGGCCTTTCACATCCAACTCCACCGTTTTCGCTTTATTTCCCCGGTTGGTCGCGATCAAAGCGAATTCTTTGCCCTTGCTGCGGCTGAAGACCAAAATGTCGTCTTGGGCATAGAGGTGATGCAAATCACCGTGGGCAAACAAGGCTTGATGCTTTCCGCGCACCTGTCCGATCTTCTGGTAATGCCGGATCAAGTCGTGATCTTCCTTGCCCCATGGATAAGTCCGACGGTCATCGGGATCTTTGGAACCGGTCATGCCAGCCTCATCACCATAGTAAATGGTTGGCGCTCCGGCATAGCCCATCTGAATGATCGAAGCGAGCTTTAAACGCTTGATGCCCAAGGCATGGTCATAAGCCGGGTCTTGTTCCGCCCGTTCATAGATATCTGTGCCATTGCCCAGAACGAACGCCGCCCGAGGGGTGTCATGGGAGCCGAGCAGATTCATGAGCGCATGGAAGGCTTCCGGCGGATAATCTTCTTGAATGGCGGTGAGTGACTCTGCGGTGTGTTCCGCGTTGCCGTTTTTGAGATAATCGATCATCGCCTCCCGGAAGCGATAGTTCATGACGGAGTCAAACAAGTCGCCCAAGAAATAAGCGGAAGCGTCATCCCAGATTTCTCCCAGAATCAGTGGTTCTTTCTTTTTGTCTTGTTTGATCTCTTTGCGGAACTCACGCCAAAATTCGAGATCCACTTCATTAGCCACATCCAGGCGCCAACCTGTCGCTCCGCGGTTCAGCCATGACTTGGCGACAGAGTGATCGTCATACATGATATAGTTGGCAAAATCCTTGTTGTTAAGCTCTGACGGATGATCGACCGCTTCACCCGGAATGGCCTTAATCTCTGGCAAGGAGTCGAAACCCCACCACGCTTGGTATGAGTAGACGCCGTTCTTTTTTTTGTTCTCGATGTTGAACCAGTTGTGGAAACCGTATGGGCTAAACGATTGCCCTTCGGCCAGCAATTGTTTTTCCGCACGTTTTTTCGCGTCCTCTTCCTTGACGCCGGTGTTGACCAAGTCATATACACGCGACCAGTATTCATATGCGCCCACCGTCTTGTATTTTCCATAGCGGTCAAAGTAGATGGAGTCATCTCCGACATGGTTGAAGACACCATCGAGAATCAGGTGCATATGGCGTTTGCGCAACTCTTTGACAAATTCTTGGAACTCGGCGGGTGAACCAAACATGGGATCAATGGCCTGATAATCGGTGGCATCATATTTATGGTTGGATACCGCTTGCGCAATCGGGTTGAGGTAGAGGGTATTGACGCCTAAGGATTGGATGTAATCCAACTTGGCTTGGATCCCTTTGAGATCCCCGCCGAAAAAGTCGTTGCTCCAAATGCCGTCCCCATCGTACCCCTCCTGTTCTTTCATGCGGGGGTTGTCCGGCAACTGACTCCACTTGCGGTGCTCGATCGGTTCTTGCCCGCGCGCGTTGGCTTTCGCCCGGTCGTTCTGCTTGTTGCCGTTGTAGAAGCGATCGGGGAAGATTTGATAGACGACCGCTTCTTTCATCCAATCGGGCGTATGATATGTTGGATCATAAACGGTGAGCTGGAATAAGGACGCATTGGCATCCGCCGATGTTCCGGTGTGGCCTTGTTTGGGATCGTCCCCATATTCTTTCACACTGTTTCCATCGCGGGCGATAAACTTATAGCCAAACACCCCTTTTTCCGTGGGGGCAAACGTCGCCTCCCAATATTCGATCCGTTTCTTGCCCAACTCCGTCCAACCCGCCCGCTTCATCTGAATCAGCGAAGTTTTGCCGCTGGTCAAGTTACGGGTGAATAATTTGGCTTGCGACAAATCGCCTTTCTTGGTGCCGAGCCGCAAAGTTACGGATTGGCCTGTTTTAATGGCGCCGAAGGGCTTGCGGTATACCACATCCCATGTGTCGTGGCGGAGTTCGTTCGCCTGAACGGAACCATCGGGAACCCCGGGGTCGTAATCGGTATAGACGGCTTTGGTGTCGTGATTATAGGTGAAGGTAATGATCGCATCTTCCCGCACTTGGAGGACGACATTGTCCGAGGGGTAGGCGGGCGCCTGCCAGCTGTGGCCCAAAACAACCTTGAATTCATGCTTTCCTTTGGGAACCTTGACGGTATAGGTGTAGAGATTGTCGTGATCATCATCTGTCAATATGGCGGTCGATTCGGCCGGTGACCATTCAGCGCCGGCTCCCAACTCGGGCTGAAGATCCCCCACGATGCGCGGTTGTTGGTCTTTGGGCAGGGGGATGGTGATGAGGTGGGTTTCATCATTGTAAATGAAGGTAAATGGGGTTTCTTTATCGACCGTTAATTGATAATTGTCGCCGCCCTGTTTGCCGCCCAAACCGTAATTCTCATCCCATGTGCCATTAAGGGCGACTTTGTATTCATAGGTTCCAGCGGGAAGAACACCGGTGAGTTGGTAGGTGCCGTCCGCTTGCTTGGCCATGAGGGTCTTGGGATCGGCGGGATTCCATTCGCTTGAGCCACCCAGTTCATCCTGCAGCGTTCCGACTAAGGTGACGGTTCGTTCCGCGGCGAAGAGGGTAGGGCTACTTGTTAATGAAATCGTTTGCACAACTAGACAAAAAATAAGGAGCAATAAATGAAAGGATTTATTGAACAAGGTGTGAGACCTCCTTTGTGTCGTCATGAAATCGTTTGCATTATTCAATTTATTTATATCATAACAAATAAAGAGAAGAATAGAGTCAATCGCATTTTTTTAATTAATTAAACAATGGCGTGCCAAGGAGGGAAAAAGGATGAGGGGCCGTTTTTTAAGCGCATCGCTTGGCAAAGGGGGGCTCATTGTTTGAAATAACTAGAAGCGATTTCAAAACCATCTTTTGGATGGAGAAATGGCTATGGCGATCGCTCCAAAACCGCTTTCCCATTCGCATCACTTGTCCATCGGCGCTCATCGGGATAAGGTTTTTCCGCTCTCGACTTTTGAAATAACTTGTAGAAATTCATTATCGCCCGTTTGTGTTATGATAGTGAAAGTAGATTTGGAGCCAACTCGATGGATAAGGAAGCAGGGGGGGATACTGGTGCCGATTAAGATTCCAGACAAATTGCCAGCGATCAAAATTCTAAATAACGAAAATATATTCGTCATGGGCGAGAGCGATGCGTTTCGGCAAGACATCCGCCCGTTGAAAATCGTCATCCTGAATATGATGCCAATCAAAATCACAACAGAAACCCAAATTTTGCGGTTACTTGGCAATTCGCCCTTACAGGTGGAAATTGACCTGATTCATCCCAAAACCCATACCACCCGACACACACCACCCGAACATCTCGCCATGTTTTATAAAACGTTTGATGAGATAGAGCACCAAAAATATGATGGCATGATTATTACGGGCGCACCGGTGGGGCATTTGGAATATGAGGAAGTGACTTACTGGAAAGAGTTGCAGCAGATTATGGATTGGAAGCTTCATCATGTGACGTCCACACTGCATATCTGTTGGGGTGCGCATGCCGCTTTGTATCATCACTATGGCATCCCCAAATATAGGTTGGCGGAAAAGTGTTTCGGCGTGTTTGAGCATGTCATCTGCAAGAGAAACACCAAATTGTTGCGTGGATTTGATGATTGTTTCCATGTGCCGCATTCCCGCTTGTCCGAAGTGCGCAGGGAGGATATCGAGAAGGTGGAGGAGTTGGAGATTTTGGCGGAATCACCTGAAGCGGGCGTCTATATCGTGATGAGTAAAGACGGGCGTCAGATTTTTGTGACGGGCCATTCCGAATATGATTTAACTACGTTGAAAGAAGAATATGAGCGTGATTTGAGCAAAGGGATCAACATCCAGCTCCCTAAACATTATTTCCCGCATGATGACCCCAAAGAGCAGCCGATGCAAAGATGGCGCGCCCATGGAAACCTGTTGTTCTCAAACTGGCTAAACTATTACGTGTATCAAGAGACGCCATATGACTTGAATCAAATTAAATGATAGGGTTGGCAAACGGCCTGCTCGCCTAAGCGCTTGCAGGCCGTTTTTGCCGTGTGCATCAGGGGGTAAGGGATTGGGCATCCCAACCGATGGGAATCCGCAGGTGATGGGCAGGTTCATGCTAAACCCAGCGTTTGGACAATCCTTCCCTTGCGAAAACTGTTGAATAAGAGAAATCCGGCTTAGCGAACACATGAACAAGGAGACAAAGGATGAAGCGATATGACAAAGACGAAATGAGCCGATTCTGAACGGTCAAGCATTTGGATCATGCAGTCGAAGTGGAATTGGTCATGCTGAACAATTTTTACCCAGTGGAGAAAGAGTTGCCGCTTGTGTTTGATTAGATTAGGTTGGATATGGACTGCCGCAGGTGTTTGCGGCAGTCTGTTTTGTCATATGCGGATTAGAATCTGGTTGAAAAATGATATACTCTTGCTGAGATAAGGAGGATGGCGAGATCAGAGCGCTCGCCATGAAAAAGCTATGGCCGCAAAGGGAGGAAACGATTGAGAAGTTCCGAACCGCGTTCGCGGGAGTAGTGGAGTTGCCGGAAGAGGCGGTATATGTGTATATGGAGATTCATGGATATGACGGTCATTACGGATTCACTCTATCCTTGATGGATACATGTTTGAGTGAAGTGGGTGAAATCGGACAGGTCATTTCCATTGATAATATTGGTTGGGATGATGTCGGGGAAGATGACGATTTTTATGTAGCGGAATATGCCATGATTGACTGGATCGCCGATTGTTGGCTTGATGCGGGCGGAATGGATTGGCCGTTGCCGGCTTATATCGGTTTTCACGATTCGGGCAGGGTGTTTGACCTGCGGGAGCGTGAATGGATCGATGAACAGTTGATGGGGCCGCCCATGGTGGTTAAACATTTTCGGACCACCATCTGGTTGAAAAAGGATGTGACACATCAAGTTGTGCAAGTTTTGCGTTATCTCATGTCTTATCCAAAAGAGAAACCAGACTTTCCGGTGCCTGAACACCGCTTTTTCGAAAAAGATTCACGCTGGGAAAAGATGTTTGCTTTTGTGGCGAATGAGACGAAGGATTCCTTTCACGAATTGGTGAAACGGGAAGGTCAATATGTTGTCAGTCTGAATTCCTATATCCCGCAACATGACTGCGGCCCCGATTATATCCGCTTGTTTCTGCATTGGATTCATCCCTATGTGGATGGTGACCGAACAGAGTGCTTGGGTGTGGTGACATACCAAGAGGTTGATGAAGAGGACGGGTTTGTCAAGCAATGGGAAATGGAAGTGACACAGGAGGAAATCATTTTCGTTAACAGGGAGTTTTATGAGAATGAGAAAGTTGATGAAAAAAAGTGGAGTGAGACGTTCAATTGCTGAAAAAAATCAAAGGGTTTTATAGCGAACAAAAAAAGGGGATTTTTTGATGAAAATTGAAACAAAATAGCATGAAAGCTCGTCTAATATTGTAAAATGATGTGCGGAGTTGGCGGCGATGATAGAATGGATCTTGGAATGGATTGAGATCGGAGAACCTGTTCGTTTTGGTCCGTTTACGATTGATCGCTATGTGGCTGATGTGGAACTGCTGGGGTGGATTATTTACAAACCGGGCAAAAATCCATTTTTAACGAGGGATGCCCAAGAGGCGACGGAATATTTGATGAGTCATGAGCTCGGGGAGATAGAGGACAAGGGCGAATATTGATAAACCAAGCGGCCGGCATGTTGGCCGCTTGGTTTGTCACCAACCTAGTCGCCGCTTGAGCATTTGGATGTGGGCCAGGTGATGATCGCAGTGCCAGTTGTACAACCCCATTTTTTGGGAAAGCGTTGGTTATCCATGGGAGTGTCTTCACCGCCTTTTGATTTTTCTTATTGTATTACAGATTTTTGCTGGCTGAAAGCCCACGGTTTCAATCGTGGGATGAAAGACGGCGTTGCTCGGTATCCCATAAAGGGGATGCTTAGAGCAACTATTTTTTATCTTTTGATGTTGCAGTTTGCGGATCGAACGGTTAGGATCTGGATATGGAACAAGACGACAGAAGAACAACGTCTCTTTAATCAACTATCATTTTGTTTTCTGTCCGCGCTATCGAAGAAAAGTACTGGTGAATGAAGTAGAAGAGCGATTCAAGGAACGGGTGACCGAAATTTGTGAAGAGAATGAATGGGTGATTGTCGCTATGGAAGTCATGCCTGATCATTGTCATTTGTTATTGAACTGTCTTCCCACTCATTCACCATCTGATATCATGGCAAAAGTGAAAGGAGTGACTTCAAGAAGACTGAGACAAGAATTTAAGCACTTGTCCATCTGGTAAGTCTTTGGACACGTTCTTTTTTCGTTAGTACAGAAGGAAATGTATCAAGTGAAA
>NZ_JBHTBW010000011.1:0-52693 GCF_042665195.1 Laceyella putida | reverse complement strand
CCTGATCGTTCTCCCATCGTCACATCGTCTTGGTTCAAGGCAACCAGTTCGGATACGCGAAGACCGGTATACAAAAGAAAATAAACGATCGCGATGTTTCGTAGCTTTCCCTCACTCTCCACTTCACGCAACAGTCGGTTCCGTTCGTTCCGATCCAGCGACTTGGGCGCGATGTTTTGGATGCGTCTTACCTCCGGTCGACGAATTCCTTCCATTATATATGTCTTTTTCTGGAATCGAGCAAAAGAGGACAGACAAGCAAAGTGGTTGTTGATCGTCGATGGCTTTTTGCCCTCCTGTTCCATGTGATTTATATAGCTTTGAATATCGACTCGGGTGAGGTTGTTCAGGTCACCCCCATTTTTCGTAACGAATGTTTCGAATTGCGAAAGGATATTTTGGTACGTACGAATCGTTTTTGGACTCATTCCCTCCTGTTCGAGATGCTCAAAAAAGGACTCGATGAGTTTTACGCAACTTTTTTCACGCTTAGCACCTCCGTGAGACCTGATTCTTTCGTTCCGGGTTTATGTATAAGTTGCACAAAATGATAATTTTACGCAACTTTTGATTCTGAAAAAAAGAAGCGATTAGCTTTACTAATCAATATTCTATCACAATTTTCTCGTTAGGAAAAGGGATAGAGGCGCACAGCGGCCACATTCTCGCCGAGAGCGAGCTGGGACGGGGCACCGCTGTCATATTCTTCCTTCCGTTTTCCTGATTGGGTCAAATCTGTATCATGGTTTTGTCATACTTTCCAGATATCCTGTAGACAACCGAAAAACAGAAAGGGGATTGGACATGATTTCTCTCAAAAAAATCATCGCGTTCGGAGCGGCCATCGGCCTCGCCGGTGGCATCATCGTCGGGGCGAGCCAGGTGAGCTACGCTGACGTGCAGGACGTCTTTCAGGGCAAAGGATGGTTCAAGCATGCCGGTTTCTTCAAGCATCACAAAGAAGTGCAAGATAAACGCATGGAAAAACTGCTTGAGAGAATTGGCACCTATCTCGGCATGAAGTCGGAAGATGTGAAAAAGATCATGCAGCAGGAAATGATTCCGCCGCGTCAGCTGGCGGTGGTCGCAGTGATTGCCAAGAAGAGCAACCATTCCCTAACAAATGTGATCTCTACCATCAAGTCCAAACAGAGCTGGCAAGAGGTGCTGTCCACGTATCAGCTGAAGAAGGAAGACGTGTGGCAGGAGTTAAAAAAACGCTTCCCTGGCGTCAACTGGAAACTCTATTTCCTGAAAAACCATCCAGCCGTGATGTTTGATGTCTTGGCTAAATATCTGGGACGCACTCCGGCAGACATCCAAAATGCCCTTTACCACTCGCACGTCCATCCGGAAGGAGCCGTGGCGGCGGCCGTTCTTTCCAAAGCAAGTGGCAAGAGCTACGAAGACGTCCTGGCTTTAAAGGTACAGAAGAAAACGTGGGATGAAGTGGCCCAAGCCCTCCATGTAGACAAATCCAAAGCGGACGAAGCCCACAAACAACTCCAAGACCTGCTCCAACAGGAAGTGAAAAACTGGCGTAGCCAATTCCAAGACCAGAACCAAGATCAAAACTGAAGAGAATTTAACAAGCAGCCCCCGTTTCGCGATGAAACGGGGGCTTGTGTGTGCGCCCGGCATGCTCGTATGATATCCGGGCTGTGGACGGTGGAAGTATGTAACCTAAAACGGAAGCATATTCACCTTTTCCAATAGTGAGTAGAAGTGGAATAGACGATTCGGTACCACCCCGTATACACCAAAACGCACTGTTTACAAGGCTCGACGATGTCAATGATCTTCCATGTCTGATTCTTTTTGCATGAGGGATTCAAGATCAAACGATTTCTTAAAGAGTTCCAAAATCAGCGGTTCCACCACTTTTTTGAGGGTGGCCGACGGGTCATCCGCATGAAAGATGTCGGAGTGTTTCACTGTCTCAACCGTTTCGTCCCGATGGAAAAAAAACTCCACGCCACCTTCTTCCTTCTCTTCATCCAACGTTTCCACAAACTCGTCGTCTTCCAGTTTTTCATAGTCGTCCAGCGTGTGCAGGTCGGCGCATTGCAAAGAGTGCGCTTCGCCTTTGAAATTGGTGACCGTGAACATCACAAGCGCGTCTTCTTCTCTCTTATCCACGAACTCCACCTTGGATACAAAAGGCTCGATTTGCGGTTTGAATTCTTCGGTGATTTGTGCATATAAATTAAACAGCTCATCAGCGTGATCAATCCATTTGTTGTTGATGTTCGCTTTCTTGAGTTCTTTTTGTTTCTGCTTTTTATAGCTTTCTACCTGGGCTTCCACAAATTCCTCAAAGAGGGTCCCTTCCGATTTTTCCTTCAATTCCTCCAACCGTTCCAACACCTTCCGCAACACCGCCCAAATATACTTTTGGAATAGGGTTGCCTTGCATGAGTCAATTTATGCGATGGGGGACAGGGGGGGCTGGAGCGTGTCTGGCAAATCAAGTTGATCGATAGGAGGTGGGGGAAAAACTTTTTCCCGATGAGCGCCGAAGGACAAGTGAAGCGAATGGGAAAACGGCCGCAGACAGTTTTATCAGACACGTCCTAGCTGACCCATTGGCAAGCGGCGGGATGATGATCGATGAGGAAGTGTTCGAATTGCACCATGCGCAATTGGTGGTTTTCCGTGCGATCCAAATATTTCACCTTGCAACAAAGCCGGGGTTCAATCCACTGAATTCCGGTTCGGTCTTTCCAGGTGTGGATCTGCCCGGCCACTGCCAGAAAAGCTTCGATCTCCTCGGGATGAAAGCCCCTTTCCACTAACGCCAAAGGCTTGTTTTCCACTGTTTTGAAATGGGCGCCGACCACCATTCCAAAGGGTTTCAGCTTATAACCGAGAATGACGCAGTCGAGGGTTCGCCAGTGCTTCACTTTGATCCATTCGCCGCTGCGTGCGTTTAAATGGTATCGGGAGTTTTTCTCCTTGCACACCAGTCCCTCCCAATGATGCTTCTGGGTCCAATCATATAGGGACTGGCCGTCCTCAAAATGCGGAACGGTAATCAGCGAGTTGGACGGGTTGATCAGGTCTTCCAAGCGATTCAGGCGCTCCAGCAATGGCTCTTTCAAGTGTTCATTGCCATTGATATATAACACGTCGAAAGCAGCGAACGTTGCCGGATATTTTTTGACAGCTTGCTGAATGGAGCCTGGATCGGAAAGGAGTCCCCGGTTCCGCACATGATCAAAAACCGGCCGTTGGTCCGAAAACACGACCAGCTCACCATCCAATATCGCTTCGTCCGCTTTCATTTGCCGGGCGGCTTTCACGATTTCCGGGAATTTTTCTGTCACTTTGTTGCCATGTCGCGTGTATATTTCAATCCGGTCGCCCCCTTTGTGCAACAGGGCGCGATATCCGTCCATTTTGCATTGGTATACATACCGGGGATCTTCCAGGTCAACATGCAAATGAATAGTTAACAGCATGGGTTTAAGCGGAGTGAAAAGCATAAGTTATAACCTCCCAATATGTTATTGTGACATGGGAGATGGCAAGTTCCAAATGCACTTTTTGGAAGGCGTTCTCCACGACGGGCGTGGATGCGAAAGAGTATTCCAACATGTTCCAACCCCGAGTGATAAAACACCCTTCACTTTGGAAAGCATAAGAAAAAAGCGTAAAGGAGCATAACCTCAATGCGATCCATGTGGAAAGGGAGTATCAGTTTTGGATTGGTGAATATCCCGGTCAGTTTGTACAAAGCAACGGAGGATCATAAGACCAGTTTTCGCAGTTTGCATGAAGAGTGCAAGCATCCGATTCAGTACAAAAAGTGGTGCCCTGTGTGTGATCGTGAAGTGGAGCAAAAAGAAGTCATTCGCGGCTATGAGTATGCCCCGGGGAACTATATCATCATAACGGACGATGACATCAACGAATTGCCTTTGCCCACATTGCGCACCATTGAGATTCTTCACTTTACAGACAAAGAGAGCATTGATCCGATCTATTACGAGAAGTCCTATTATCTCGGCCCTGGAGAATACGGCGGCAAACCCTACAAACTTCTGTATCGAGCCATGGACCAGACGGGTAAGGTGGCGGTCGCCAAAGTCGCCTTTCGCACAAGTGAGCACTTGGCTGTCATCCGCCTCCACAAGAATTGCCTCCTCATGAACATCATCCATTATCCCGCGGAAGTGCGAGCGGTGGAAGGAGTTCCCGGCGTTGAGGGGATGGCGGCAACAGAGGTGAGTGAAGCAGAGCTTCAAATGGCGACCAGATTGATCGAAGAAATCAGTGGGGCTTTTCGTGACGACTACAAAAGCAACTATGAAGAGGCGCTCAAAGAACTGATTCAGGCCAAGATCCAAAATAAGGAGGTGGAAGAGCCGGAGGCCGCGCCGCGTGCGGGCAATGTGGTTGATCTGATGGAGGCGCTGCAGCGAAGCCTGAATGCCACCAAAGAAAAACAACCGCAGAAACAGGCGGAACCGACCGCGGTTGTTGCGGGTGGGGAGAAACCGTTAGCAACGGGGGCCGATATCAAGCCGGTCACATCGCCAACGCCGCGCCGCCGACGGAAAGTGTAGGCAAAAATAGGTTCATTATTGAGAGGTGACCTTTATTTAAACATAGGGTCACCTTGTCTTATTAGCCATGTGAACTTCATTGTATTTCTTGCTTACATCGCTGTTTGCCTTAAACGGATATTATTGGATGAATGAAAAAGGGGCAGTGAACATCGCAGATGAATTCCCCATGGCGCCAAAAAGGTATAAAGAAGAAGCCAATGAAGTATTTACCCCAAAAGCTTCCGAATCGGGGGGATGAACAAATCTTTGGAGCTTATAAAAAATGCTCATTCATAGATACTAAACATCTTTGTTTGTCAAATATCTAGTCCTACTTCACTACTTACCGGACACGTTCTAGAAAGCGTCTTCGGGCGACGGACGGGAGGAGAGAGTGCGGTAGGTTTCTTCCTGTCGCCGGGTCAACTGCCTTACCAATATAATTGCTAGAATGGTTGAAATGATATCAAGCAGGTCGGAAGTGAGGGATAATCGGACTCCAACGGTGAGTTCATCCAAGGTGCTCACTTGCATGGAGTATTTGACGTATCTTTCGGCTGTCAAATTGGAAAAGGAGCCAAAACGCCCACCAATTTTTTAATAAGACCCCTCCTAATTTTGAAATCCTTTGGGATGAAGCATACCATGCATCCTTCATTCCCAGATAAGGCATCACCAGCTTGGCAAAAGGCACGAAAAACCAACCGACGGCCCAGCCCGGGCTCATTCTTGCATGTCCGACCCCCAACGCGGGCAAATTTTTGTGGATGCGGTACACCCACATCAAAAAAACGATGGACGTCGGCAGCAATGTCACTCCTCCCATCAAATTTGCGATTTTGGTGAAGCTTTGCGCCCGAAGCCATTCGCTGTCGGTGAGCGTCAGGCCAGTCATTCCGATGTGCTCACCCCATTTAATCACATCGCCGATCAACAAAAGAATCGAAAATGCCAGGTAAATGCTTAACAAAATCACAGTGGCGGTTCCCAACCCGCTTGGGGACCGATAAGACAACGGGTTTGTTTGTTGTTCTTGCATTTCTTTTTCCTCCTTTTATTTTTGATCCATCTATTATGTATATTCGTATCATTTCATCAAAAAAGGGTATTTTTTGAAAAAAAGATGCCAGAAGTAATTTTATTTATAGCGCTCATCAACGACTTTTGAAATAACTTGTAGTTAACCAACCTCCTAGGGGAGGTTTTTTGTTGTTAAGTCTACATTAAAGTAGACTTGTTTGTTTTGCAGACTAAACGAGAAGCACCATTTCACAATATCCATCCAAAAGAAGAATCAAGCGGCCATCATTGCTTCTTTGTCGATTTTCAATGAATGGACCTTGACAAGATGGAGGCTCTTTTGTATAAATATTCTTAACTATGGAATATTGTTGCGTTGAGGAAGTGAGTAAGTCTGTGGAACCGCCAAGAGAGCGGGGGTCGTGGCTGGGAGCCCCTGCCGGTGAATCAGACTGAACCCGCCTTCTGAGCAGTCTGTGAAAAGCGGACCGGGAACCGACCGTTATTCGGTTTGGAGTGGGCGTCATCTGCTATGGTGGATGGTGTCAACGAAGGTGGTACCGCGAAAGAAAATCCTTTCGTCCTTCTGGGATGAGAGGATTTTTTTACTTTTGTGTTGGAGAGGGGATGGAGATGGAACAAGGACGAATCGTCGTCAAAGTGGGGTCCAGCAGTTTGACTGATGCGCAGGGGTGTTTGGCGGTGGAGAAAGTGGTCAGATTGGTTCGGATGATTGCCAGGTTGCACCAGAAAGGACATCAGGTGATATTGGTGTCATCCGGGGGGATTGCGGCGGGTCTGGGCAAATTGGGCTGGGATCGCGCCACGATTGCCATGCCGGAGAAGCAGGCAGCGGCGGCGGTGGGTCAGGGGCTGTTGATCCAGTTGTATGAGCGCTTGTTTGCGGAGCATGAGATCGTGATAGGGCAATTGCTGTTGACCCGCGCCGATATCCAGTCCCCCAATCGTTTGGCCCATATCCGTGACACCATGGAGACGTTGCTTGCCCACGCCATCGTGCCCGTCATCAATGAGAATGATACGGTGGCAGTCGAAGAGATTCGCTTCGGTGACAATGATACGCTCAGCAGCTTGGTGGCCGTCATGGCCGATGCCGAGTTGCTGGTGCTGCTGACGGATATTGACGGGATGTATACGTCTGATCCCCGTCATGATGCGCAGGCCAAGCGGATTCAAGACATTTGGGTGATTACCGACGAGTTGGAACAGATGGCTGGAGCCAATGGGACGGCAGTGGGCACAGGGGGGATGCGTTCCAAGTTGACGGCCGCCAAAATCGCCATGGAAGCGGGGATTGATGTGGTTGTCGCTTCAAGTTCCGAACCGGATGTGCTGGAACGGGTGATGGATGGAGAGGCGGTAGGAACCCGGTTTTATGGGCAATCGTCTTTGATGAAGGAGGCGAAATAGGATGATAAGTTTGACAGAGTTGAAAGAAGAAGTGTTGCAACAAGCCCAGCTGGCAAAAATCGCTTCCAAGCAGGTGGGGACCGCGACGGCGGAGCAGAAAAATCGGGCGTTGCTGGCCATGGCCGAGAAACTGTGGGCGCGAAGGGAAGCGATTTTTGCCGCCAATCACCTCGATGTGGAAGAAGCGCGCGCAACGGGACAATCTGAAAGCCGGATCGATCGTCTCATCCTGCATGAAAAACGGTTAAAGGACATGATGGAAGGTTTGCGTCAAGTGAGCGTTTTACCCGATCCGGTCGGGGAAGTGGTCGAATCTTTCACGAGGGCGGATGGATTGCGGATCGAACGAGTGCGTGTGCCGATCGGCGTGATTGCCATGGTTTACGAGTCCCGTCCCAATGTGACGGCCGATGCGGCGGGTTTGGCCTTGAAAACGGGAAATGCCGTCATTTTGCGGGGTGGAAAAGAAGCTTTGCGGACGAATCGTGAATTGGTAGCTGCGCTGCGTGAGGGATTGGCCGGGAGCGGTCTGTCGGCGGAGGCCATCCAATTTATCAACCGCACGGAACGTGACTCTGTCGATATCCTGATTCAAGCCAGGGGGTTGGTCGATCTCGCGATCCCGCGTGGTGGGGCCGGGTTGATAGGACGCGTGGTGCAACATGCGCAAGTGCCCGTGATTGAGACGGGCGTCGGCAATTGCCACGTGTTTGTCGACGCCAAGGCGGATTTGGGTATGGCGACTGAGGTCATACTTAATGCCAAAACACAACGTCCTTCGGTATGCAATGCGATGGAGACGCTCTTGGTGCATGAGGCGGTGGGGCCGGCTTGGATGCGACAGATCGTGGAGCAACTGCAAAAACGGGGAGTGGAGATTAGGGGTTGTGAGCAAACGCGCTCATGGTTGGAACAAGGGGCAGAGGGCGGGAACGCGACCATTCTCCCTGCGGGTGAAGAAGACTGGGCTGATGAATTTTTGGATCTTGTGCTTGCGATCAAAGTCGTGAAGACGCTGGATGAGGCGATTGAACACATTGACCGGTATGGGACGAAGCACTCCGAAGCCATTGTTACCGACGATGTTCAAGCGGCGGAAACGTTCTTGCGCCGCGTCGATGCGGCGGCGGTATACCACAATGCTTCCACCCGATTTACGGATGGGTTTGAATACGGGTTTGGCGCCGAAATTGGCATCTCCACGCAAAAATTGCATGCCCGTGGTCCCATGGGGCTGAGGGAATTGACCAGTTATAAATATATCGGCCGGGGGACGGGGCAAGTGCGGAGCTGATAAAAGAAAGGTTTATTTGTGGAAAACCGCTAAATAAGTGAAATAAACAAACCCGTCCGGCTGCGCCAGCCGGACGGGTTTTCCATAAATCTGATGAAGACGATCATTATTGTACAATGGCGTTGGAAAGCAAACGGAACAAGTAATCCGTATGGTCGCGGAAACCGGGCTCCAATCCGATCAAGGTGACATCTTTTTCTTTCTCTTTGACGATGACGGCTTGTCCTTGCGCTTGGTTTCGGTTTTTCCAATGGCCAGCCACAAAGAAATCAGGGGTATTGGCGTAGGCGGCCACGACTTGGGCGTGTTCCGTGCCTGTGTACCAAACGGGATCATAGACAAAGCCGATGTCTTGCTTGCTGTACCCCAGGGTCAGCGAGGTGCCGAAGGTGTCCACTTTGACAATGCCATTCGCATTGGCGGGACCGACATGCACCGATACATCGGTCAAATCCAGTATCTCACTCGTGGCATGGGATGCCCCTGCCCCGATGGCGATATATTTTCCGCCTTTGTCAACAAACTGATGCAGTCGCTCTTTCACTTGGGCAATTTGCTCTTTGGACTCCAAACCGAACTCCTTATTGGGTAGTTCGAGGGAATCAGGGTCCGCCAGGAGCAAATCGGTTGCCGCATAGATGAAGACATCCGCATCCCCCAGGCCATTCTTGGCGACTTCGCGTGGATGGAGTGCTGTCACTTCAAATCCAAGCCGTTCCAAAGCCAGTTTGGTTCCGGCATGGGATTGTTGTTTCCACATTCCACCATCTTCCAGCATCGCCACTTTCACCTTCGATACCGGGGAGAGGGGGCCGCTTGGTTGTTTGGAATGAAGAGTGAGTCCCGAGCGCTTCACCGCTTCAGTGATCTTGGGATCTTTGACGGTTGAAGGGAAATAGAAATCGCCCTGTTGATCGCGCTTGACGGGGATTCCCAGACGGACCAGATCATTGGCGAGCTTCACCGCTTTCACCGAACGGTTGGGGATGTGGAACGTCCCCTTGCCGACTAACTTCCCTTGCGGAACGGCAGGATTCACCTTTTTGCTGCGGACGGTGATTTCCTGTTTGGCCGGGATGGCCTCAAAGCCCCATAGTTCGGGAAGATTCCAAGCGGAGATATCATACATGGCGGATGCTTGATCGCTGATGTCTTCCCCTTTCCACAGCATGGTGTTGGCCAGGCCCGCTTTGGCCTGATCCATCGGAACCACGTAGGTGCCTTTGGGATAATCTTTCCCGTTGGCATGGAAGGCTTCGATGGCTTCTTCCACTTGGATGTCGTTGGCGAGCAGATGATTCACCGCTTTATTCACAGCTGTCGCATCTTGCGGGGATATCGGCAAGATATAAGCGGATGGGAAAAAGTTTTCCGGATGATTGGGGTGGTTGAACCGGATTCCGCGCTTAAAGATTTCAATCTGGTATTTGATCATGTCCACCCGGTGTTGCGTCGCAAAACGGAGACCTCCCATCACCGCGTCATAATGCCAGCGCACTCCGTCCCAATCATTGGTGGGCGCTTCGAGGGTATAGGCGTAAGACCCATGGTACATGGCATACATTGGGGTGAAGATCGGCGGGTAATCGTCCCATCCCTCACTGTCTTGACCCGGCAATGGACGGGCGGGGATATAAGTTCCTGACATGTTTTTGTACAAGTCCGAAGAGTATTGTTGTTTATTGGCGACGATCTCTTTTTCCATCTCGGTTGCCTGTTGAAGTGCCCACTTGCTGAACAAATCATATTCATAGTTGGGATTGTGCGGTGGAGTACAAGGTTCAATCAATCCGGGATATCGGTCATACCCATTCACATATCCATGCAAATCGAACAGCACCATGGGGTTCCACTCGGTAATCAAATCGACGGCCAATTTCGTTTCCGGTTGGGATTGCGTGATAAAATCGCGGTTCAAATCGATCCCGGCTCCATTGAAGCGAGTGGCATGGAACCGGCCATCCGGATTGGCGACCACATTGAAAATGAGAATATTGTTTTTGAGGATTTGTTCAGTCTCTGGATCATGATCCAAAGCGAATCGCTTGATCAGTTGCAGTGCGGTATCGCTGCCCACAAACTCCGTGCCGTGAATGGAGGCGTTGATCATGATCGGCACTTTGAAATCCGGATGTTTATCCACCCAAGCTTGCGCTTTCTCGGGGTTTTTAAACATCTGTTTGCGCAGGGCTTTATAGTGCCCGTATTTCCCTTTGGCGGAGGGTTCAGAGATGGTGACCACATACAGGTCCCGACCCTCCGCGGATTTCCCTTTTCGTTCCACTTTGATCCGGTTGCTCTGCTTGGAGAGGCCATCCAGCAGGGTGCCGATTTTGGAGTACTTCACGAAATCATAGTGTTCGGAATTGAATAAACTGCGGTCGGCTTCTTGATCCGCTGTTTGTTGCGTTTGCTCATGAGAAAAAGGCTGGGCCGAATAAGTGGCTTGTGGCAGAAGGGTGAATAAGCTTAAAGTTAAAAGGCTGGCGATGAGTTGTTTTTGCAATAAAACACCTCCTAATAAGATGTTTGTTGAAATATTATATAATTGATTGATTACACATTCAAAATAATGAATTCATACTATTAAATAATGAAGTGGCTATCACAAACGTTCCATGCCTCTGAACTTCTTACTCTTCTTCATCCGATTTCTTTTTCAGTTTCTGCCGCAATGCGCTGTACGAGAGCTTGGACAAGATTCCTCTGTTGCCGCTTTTTCTTTGATGTACTCCTTGAGCTCCTCAATCGTGAAGCGCTCGAGGATTTGCCGATTGGCGCCTTCTTTTTTCATCTCTTTTAATTTGGCTTTTTCGATGACGCTGGTGCGCCACTTGCGCAAATCGGTGTTCAACTCATGTTGCAGGCGGGTTTCGGCCATCTTGTAGGCGTGCGGATACCGGCGCAGGAGCGTTTCCAGATTGGTTAAGGCGCGAACATGGTCCTCCCGCTGATGGTACCAATCGATAATCTCGATCCAAGCATCGACATGATCGGGATTTTTCACACAGTGATCGCTTAACAGGCTTAACGTTTTTTGCCGGTTTTCACTCTGTTTGGCGTGCGGGCTGTACCAATAGATCAAGGCTTTGTAATATTTCATGCCCCATAGCTCGGGAATCTCTTTTTCAGCGGTTTCGATCCGCTCGAGTTTGGATTCCAGTGAAATCGGATAAAGTTCTTGTCCGAGAATGGAGTGTTCGGATAAAATCATCATCGCTTTGAGTGATTTTAACAACTTTTCATCCAGTTCTTCTTTATGTTGTTGGATGCTGCGGTTCACCTCTTCTTTCACCATGTTGGGCACGCGCGAGGATTGATAGAAACTGTATACGGAGAAGATGATCCCGCCCATCGTGGCCAAGGTGGCGATCAAGGTTAACAAGTAGTTGATATAGCTGATTTGGTTGGCGACGGCATCCCCTTCATATAAAGGCACGACAAATTGGGGGATGAACGGAATCACGTAGGCGCCCATAATCAACAAAAAGGTGAAGAAGCCCAAGGCATAGAACCAGCGTTTGTTGACCAAAATGATCCCTCCACTAGATCTCTGCAAATTAAGTATATTCACAATACGGTCTAAATTAATTATATAAAATAGTTGATTCTATCGATAGAGGGTTGTTTGATGCGAAGGATATAATATTATGCTCATTTTCGAATAAATCAATGGTTTCATAAAGGGGTAAAATGATGATGATTGGCAGCGATTGAAGAAAGGATGAAATGCATGAAAATAGGTTTGGTTCGCCATTTTAAAGTGAAGAAGGGATACCCGGAAAATACATGGGTGACACAAAAAGAATTGATTAAATGGCTTGAAGAATACGATGTCGCTGACATAGAAGAAGGCGAAGTGGATTTGAAAGGCGTAGCATGGAAACGATGTTTCGCAAGCGATTTGCCAAGAGCCGAAAAAACGGCGCGAAAAATTTATGACGGCAAGATCATAAAAAAGAAAGAGTTAAGAGAGATTTCAGTCTACCCGTTTATTAAGAGGGATATGAAATTGCCTTTTTTCATGTGGGCGGTTTTGGCGCGGGTGGCGTGGCTCTTCAATCACAAGTCACAATTGGAAGGCATAACGGATGTGAAAAGGCGAGTGAAGGTTGTCTTGGATGAAATATTGTCCCAAAGCCAGGAAGATGTGCTCATTGTGAGCCATGGTGTGGTGATGATGTTTTTGAGAAAAGAGTTGCTAAAGAGGGGGTTTAAAGGACCCAAGCTTGGCACACCGAAGAATGGAAAGCTTTATGTATTTGAAAAATGATTGCTAGGTCCTGGGATGGTTAATCGGATTGTAATCAATTCTTGGGGAGTGAATGAGATGCCTGTCATTAAAATAGAATGCTACATAAACGCTCCGATTGAGACCTGTTTTGACTTGGCCCGAAGTATCGATGTCCATATGCAGTCCGTTTTCCATACCGAAGAAAAGGCCGTCGCCGGAGTCACAACGGGGCTGATCGGTTTGCGGCAAAGCGTGACTTGGGAAGCGGTTCATTTTGGCGTTAAACAGCGCTTGACCAGCAAAATCACGGAATTCGACCCCCCCAAGTACTTTGTGGATGAAATGGTTAGCGGAGCTTTCAAGAGATTCAGGCATGAGCATATTTTTTTGGAATGTGGGAACGGAACCAAAATGATCGATATCTTTGATTACACATCCCCTTTGGGCTGGTTGGGAAACATTGCCGATAAGCTGTTTTTGGCCAAATACATGGAAAGGCTGTTAAGCCAAAGGAATCAGTACATAAAAATAATTGCAGAGAATGAGGGTGATTGCCATTTCAAGATGAATGGCTGATCGCCGGTTGTGCTTGGACAAAAAGTGTTGGGAGTGTTCGTTCGGAAACCTCAGGTGGCATTGGCCCGGGGGTTTTATTTTTTTGTCAAAAAAGATCTTGCGCCCTCCCTTATTTAGAATTATTATTAAATGAGAGTAATGATCAATATATAATAATTATAAGGGGTTGTGGATAAATGGATCAAAAACGCTTAACGACCAACCAAGGGGCACCGGTAGGAGATAATCAGAATTCCCGCACGGCGGGCCGGAGAGGGCCCGCGCTGTTGGAAGATTACCATTTGCTCGAGAAATTGGCCCACTTTGACCGCGAACGCGTTCCGGAACGGGTGGTCCATGCCCGTGGGGCCGGCGCCCATGGCGTGTTTAAAGTGACAAATAGCATGAAAGCATATACGAAGGCGGCGTTTTTGCAGGAAGTGGGGAAAGAAACGCCCGTATTTGTCCGGTTCTCCACCGTCATCCATGGGACGGGTTCGCCCGAAACCGCCCGTGACCCACGCGGTTTTGCAACCAAATTTTATACGGAAGAAGGCAACTATGATATCGTCGGGAACCACTTGCCCGTTTTCTTCATTCGCGATGCCATCAAATTCCCGGATATGGTTCATTCCTTAAAACCGGCTCCCGACACCAATATTCAGGATCCTGACCGCTATTGGGACTTCATGTCGTTAACGCCCGAATCCACCCATATGATGACTTGGCTTTTTTCTGACTACGGCACCCCCGCCAACTACCGGCAAATGGAAGGGTTCAGCGTGCACGCCTTCAAATGGGTGAATGCGGAAGGGAAAGTCGTTTATGTCAAATATCATTGGAAACCGTTGCAGGGGGTAAGGAACTTCACTGCCGAAGAGGTCCGTGAAGTGCAAGGAAAAGACTTTAACCATGCGACCAGGGACTTGTATGAGCACATCGCCAAGGGAAATTATCCCGAGTGGGACCTGTATGTGCAGATCCTGCCGCCTGAAGATATGGACAAGTTTGAATTTGATCCGCTCGATCCCACCAAGGTTTGGCCGGAAGACATCTATCCCTTGCAACTGGTCGGCCGCATGACACTCAACCGCAATCCGCAAAATTACTTTGCGGAGGTGGAACAGTCCGCCTTTTCTCCAAGCGCATTGGTGCCCGGTATCGAACCTTCCGAAGATAAGCTGCTGCAAGGGCGTTTGTTTTCTTACCCGGACACCCAGCGCCACCGGATCGGACCGAACTACTTAAACTTGCCGATCAATTGCCCGTATGCCAAAGTGAATAATTATCAAGTGGACGGCAACATGCAGACCCGCACCGACATCAGTCCGGTCAATTACGAGCCCAACCGCTATGAGGATCGCCCCAAAGCCGATCCGGCTTATTTGGAAAGTGAAACCCCGCTGGAAGGGGTGGCCGGTCGCCAAAAAATCTTCAAAACCCTGGATTTTCAGCAAGCCGGAGAACGCTATCGGGCCTTTACGGAAGCGGAGCGGGAAAATCTGATCAAAAATCTGGTGAATGATTTATCGCAAGTGAACGAATATACACAAAAACTGGCCATCTGCAACTTCTATCGGGCCGACAAAGAGTATGGCGAACGCTTGGCCAAAGGATTGAACATTGATTTGAGCCCATTTGTGAAATAAGAACGACAGGAATGACGGGACCAACCGTTTATCCGGAAAGGATCGGCGGTTGGTCAACATGGTGTAGCCCTTGGCGAAGGGGGAGATGAGCATCAAGAACAATCATCACGTCGATGCAATCGAAACGCTCAAACGAATCGGGGTGCGGATGACGCCGCAACGAAACGCCATTCTTTCCTATTTGCTGTCATCCACTCATCATCCCACAGCGCACGATATATATGAAGCGCTGAAAAAGGATTACCCCAACATGAGCGCAACGACGGTTTACAACAACTTGCGCTTGTTTAAACAGGCCAGTCTTGTCAGGGAATTAACCTACAGCGATGCCTCCAGCCGGTTCGATGCCAATATGATGGAGCACGATCATGTAATCTGCCGCCGCTGTGGCAGAATAACCGATTTCCAGTACCCCTTGCTTCAAATGGCGGAACGTGAAGTCATTCAGGCGACCGGGTACAGCATCGAATCGCATCGGCTGGAGATGTACGGCCTCTGTCCAGCCTGTCAAGCAGAAGAACCATGACGGCCAAACGGGTGGCGGTACATAAAGAATTGAAAGCGCATTAATGGACTAACTCGAATGGGGGTAGTCTTTTTTCTTTGGGGTTAAGAATGCGAAAAGGCTTGAGGATGTGACTCAAGTCGTTTAATTTCTGCTCATTTAAAGGGGAGGGATGGGCTGAATCCGCTGATTTCATACGTAAGAGAAACGGCGATTAAGCCGGGGTGTATCATGGTACAATGAATGTTTTCTTAGAAAATATGAACAACTCCCAGGAAAAGAAGGTTATTTGATGAAGAAGCGATGTTGTCAGGGTTAAACCAAAAGATTCGTTTCCTATATTGCTCAAGCCAGAAAATATAACTGAAATTTTTGTTAGTCTAAGCTTCCCAATTAAATTAGTTGTTAAATTCATGATTTATGAATTAATTTCGGGTTTTCTAAACAAAAAAAGAGATTCGACTGAAGTATTCCTATGATTTAGTAATAATATGGTTTACGAAACCACACTTTTGTAAATCAAAATGGAAAATCTAGAGTTTTCAATGGTTTTTCTGTTTCCTGATTTGTTTTTCTTGATTGTTATATTTTCCAACTACTATCTTATCGCAATTCGCACAGACTTCTGGAATGAAATTGTTTAAGATGCATGTGTCGGATGAACAGGGCTCAGTCGGCTATATCTCTTCTGCAAACGATATTTTCCGTTTTTATGATTTCGGGGCCGATGATTGGAACGTTTGTTTAGCAAAACTTAGGAATCGACGAGTGAGGTATTCTACCAAAACCCCCTTCCGATTAAAACTGCCAATCAACTGAGAATAACTAAGATAGAAGTAGCATCCGAATAAAAAAGCAAGTCCATCCCCCGCCATAGCTAGTGAGAAAATTGAAAATTGAAAGAGTAATAGGCTACACTATAAATAGATTGATTTTGCCCGAAAATGAATAAACAACGGGAAAAGGTGGAGTGCTTGCATGCGCTCCCGAAGAGGGAAGACCGGTGAAAGGCCGGCGCGGTCCCGCCACTGTAAATGGGGAGTCTGGATTTGGTCACTGTACTTTATGATGGGAAGGCCAAATGCCGATTCAAGACGACGATCCATGAGCCAGGAGACCTGCCTTTTCTGACAACACCGCTTGACCTACGCGGATGGGGAGGTGTTTATAGGGGACGACGGCAGGTGGGATGTGTCCATTTTGGGAAGGCCTGCTTGGTTGTCTGTGGTTGGATGCGACCTATAAACACGTTCTGCTTGGGTGAGCGGAAGGTGTTTTTTATTTTGCTGTGAAGTGCATGCGGACGGAGTTGGCGGGTATGACGTCGTGTTTTTAGATTGAACATTTTTAAAATAATTAATATTCAATCATATTGGTGGTGGGGTGGTTGCATGAATCGTTCAGTTGGCAAGATCCTGCTGATTGGGTTTGGACCTGGGCATGCGGAGCATATTACCGGGCGGGCGCGGGCCGCGCTCATGGAGAGCGAAGTGATCGTGGGGTACAACACCTATGTTGATCTCATCCGCCCGCTGTTGACGAACCAGGAGATCGTGCGCACGGGGATGACGGAAGAGGTGAGCCGGGCGCAGGAAGCGGTCAGGCTGGCGGAAGCGGGCAAGATTGTGGCGGTCATCTCCAGCGGGGACGCGGGTGTGTACGGGATGACGGGATTGGTGTACGAAGTGTTGGTTGAGAAAGGCTGGCGGCCTGACTCGGGGATCGAAGTGGAAGTGATTCCGGGCATATCCGCGATCAATTCCTGCGCTTCCTTGTTGGGGGCGCCGGTCATGCATGATGCCTGCACGATCAGCTTGAGCGACCACTTGACTCCATGGGAAGTGATTGCCAAACGCATCGAAGCGGCGGCAGCGGCGGATTTCGTCATTGCTTTGTACAATCCCCGAAGTGGGCGGCGAACGAGGCAAATTGTCGAAACGCAAAAGCTTCTCCTGAAGCACCGCTCTCCGGAGACCCCGGTGGGGCTGGTGAAGAGCGCGTACCGTGAGCGGCAGGAGATCGTGTTGACCACCCTCAGCCAAATGCTGGAGCATGAGATCGGCATGCTGACAACGGTGCTGATCGGCAATGGCAGCACGTTTGTGTACGAAGGTCTGATGATCACGCCGCGCGGCTACCAACGCAAATATACCCTGGACAAGGTGGTGCAGCCTTTGAAACCGCATGAGCGCCTGCGTCCGGAAGCGGAGCCGTGGGCCCTGGAGTCCATGATGTCCCAGCCGGCAGCGGCAGGGGGGATGAGTCCGGTGGCGGTGGCGGAAGAAGCGTTGGCGATGTTGCGGGAGAGCCGTGAGTCCGGCTCCGCTTCGATCTTTGAGGTGGCGGTATCCCCCGGACTGGCCGAGAAAAAAATGACGCCGCAGCAGATGCGGTGCGTGGCCGAAGTGGCGGGGGACCAAGGGGAAATTCATTATACGCCTGATCATCGCTTGATGTTAAAAGTGCCGACCGCCAATCCGGAGCGGGTAGTGGAACAGTTGACGGAAGCGGGTCTCTTGTTGGAGCCGGTGGGGGATGTGGTGCAATTGAAGGCGTGCGATTTTTGCGATGGCGATAAAGGGGAGTCGATTCCGCAGTTGCAGGAGTTGCAGAAGCGGATTGGGGGACTGGATGTGCCCAAGGAGTTGAAAATCGGGTTTAACGGATGTGCCATGGCCTGCTATGGGGCGGTGACGGAGGATATCGGGATTGTGTATCGCCGCGGTTCGTTCGACCTGTTCTTGGGAGGCAAAAAAATCGGGCGCAATGCCGAAGTGGCAAAACGGGTGGCGGAGGGGCTCACCCCGGATGAGTTGATCACGGCGGTGGAACAAACGGTGCGTGCCTATAAAGAACAGGCTGATTCCAATGAGCGCTTTCACAAGTTTTTCAAGCGCGTGGAAGAGATTGGCGGATTTCGGTACACCGAGGGCAACATCACGATTGAACCGCTGGCTTGCGGCGATTAGAGCGTAAGTGACTGCATGAATCGCCGGACACGCCCTAAAACAATAGATGGGAGAGAACGAGATGGAAGCGATTTTGTTTGTGGGCCATGGAAGCCGTGATGCCGAGGGAAACCGTGAGTTGTTGCGCTTCACCGAAAAGATGGCTCCCCAGTTTGCGGAACCGATTGTGGAGACATGCTTTTTGGAATTGGCGGAGCCCGATATGGGAGCGGGAGTCAAACGGGCGGTTGAGCGGGGCGCCACCTCAATCAAGGTCGTCCCGTTAATGCTGTTCATGGCGGGGCACGCCAAAGTCCATATCCCACTGTTTCTGCATGAAGCGCAAGCGCAATATCCCCATGTGCGCTTCACTTATGGACGGCCGCTGGAAGTGGATGAATTGATCCTGCCCATTTTGGAGGCGCGCATCCAGCAGGCCGCGGGCGCGAATGAGGCGGAAGAGACGTCGATCTTGCTGGTGGGACGCGGTTCAAGCGATGCCGGAGCCAACAGTGACTTGTATAAGATTGCCCGCTTGCTGTGGGAACGCCTTAACGTCCCATGGGTGGAAGCCTGCTTTATCGGCGTGACCGATCCGCGGATGGAAGCCGGGCTGGAGCGGTGTGTCCGCTTGGGAGCCAAGCGGGTGGTGGTGTTGCCGTATTTCTTGTTTACCGGTGTGTTGATCAAACGGATGGAGAAGATGGTTCGGCAGTTTAACGAAGAGAGCGCAGGTGTGCACGCTGAAATGGTGCCTTACCTCGGATTTGATGACGGCCTTGTCCCCATCTGGCAACGCCGGGTCCACCAATTGGCGCATGGGCAAGCATTGAATTGGCAAGCGTTGGCGGAACAAGCGATCGCGGCTGGACACCACCAACATCACCACGATCATGATCATCATCATGGACATCATCATGCGTAAAGGTGGGAGAAACCATGCTATTTCTCTTGGCTGGCACCAGTGATGCCCGGGAACTGGCCTGTGCCCTGAAACAGGAAGGGTACCCGCTCTTGGCGTCGGTGGTGACGGAGAATGCCGCCAAAAGCTTGCGGGAAGCGGAGATTCCGGTGCGGGTGGGTCGCTTGACGGCAAACGAGATGCTGCACGAGCTTCAGGAGCGGGGCGTCGACATGGTGGTGGACGCCAGTCATCCGTTTGCGGAAGAGGCTTCGAAAAATGCCATCGCGGCGGCCGAAACAGCCGGCGTCCCTTATCTGCGTTATGAGCGGCCGGAATGGCGGGCGGCGCGGCATCCGTTGATCGAAACCGTGTCCTCTTATCAGGAGGCGGCGGAAGCGGCCGCGCGGCGAAAAGGGGTGGTTATGCTGACGACGGGCAGCAAAACGTTGGACATCTTTGTCAAACGGTTGTCCGCCGAGCCCGGCCTCCGTCTCGTCGCCCGGATGTTGCCGCGCAAAGATAATATGGAAAAATGCGAACAACTGGGGTTGGAGCAGAAAAACATCGTGGCCATGCAAGGGCCGTTTGGCAAGGAATTGAATCGGGCCTTGTATCAACATTATCGAGTGACGACGGTGATTACCAAGGAAAGCGGGCAGATCGGTTCGGTTGATGAGAAAGTGGAAGCGGCTTTGGAATTGGGACTTCATGTCATTCTCATTTCCCGCCCCCGCATTGATTATGGTCACGCATGTTCCAGTGTCGAGCAAGTGATCGGTCATGTGCGAACAGAAATCAGCGGGTCGATTATCCGATAAATGGAAGGGCGGTTTTGCCTGTACCCTGTGGGTGACAGCGAAGCGAACATGGAACGCGGACTTCATTCCGCTTCCGTCCACAACCTATGTGTGGCAAACCGCCAGCACTGATCAGAAAACAGGAGGGATGTCCCATGAGTGAACCTTTTCGCCCCGTTACGACGAAACCACAGGAAATCGAGGACTTGAGTTTTCAGATCATTGCCGATGAGTTGGGAAAGCATGACTTCACACAGGAACAGTTTCGTGTCGTGCAACGGGTCATCCATGCGACCGCCGATTTTGATCTGGGACGGAGCGTGACCTTTCATCCTGATGCGGTTCGGGCGGGCATCCGGGCGATCCGGGCGGGCAAGCCGATCGTGGCGGATGTGCAGATGGTGCAAGTGGGGATCAACAAGAGCCGCCTGGAGCAGTTTGGCGGTGATGTGCGGGTCTATATTTCTGATGCGGATGTGATGGAAGAAGCCAAGCGTTTGGGCACGACGAGGGCCATTGTCTCGATGAGAAAGGCCGTGGCTGAAGCGGAAGGGGGCATTTTCGCGATAGGCAACGCACCGACGGCCTTGTTGGAGCTGATTCGCTTGGTGCGGGAAGGGAAGGCCAAACCGGGGCTCATCGTCGGCGTGCCAGTGGGCTTTGTGTCCGCCGCGGAATCAAAAGAGGAATTGCTCAAGCTGGATGTGCCGTTTATCACCAATCTGGGCCGCAAAGGAGGAAGCCCGGCGGCGGTGGCGATTGTGAATGCTTTGGCTCTGTTGGCGGAACGAGAGACAGGGGTTTGACATGATGCAAAAGCAGGCAGAGTCGGAAACTAAACCGCTCCGCACCGGATATACGACGGGCGCCTGTGCGACAGCGGCAACCAAAGCGGCCTTGCTATCGTTGATCACGGGGGAAGCCATCCGTGACGTTGTGATTCAGTTGCCCATCGGACAGACGGCCGCGTTTGCGATGACAGAGGTGGAGTCGGACGGTTCCATGGCTCAGGCCAGCACCGTCAAAGATGGCGGGGATGATCCGGATGTGACGCATGGGGCGACCATCGTCTCCACGGTCAGTTGGCTTGAGGAAGCCGACATTCAGATTGATGGCGGGGTCGGAGTGGGCCGGGTGACCAAACCCGGTTTGCCCGTGCCGGTGGGTGAAGCGGCGATTAATCCGGTGCCGCGCCGGATGATCAAGGAGACGGTGGCGGCGGTGCTGGCCGAACACGGGGTGAACCGCGGGGTTCGGGTCGTGGTTTCTGTTCCGGACGGGGAAGAGATCGCCCAAAAGACGTTAAATGCCCGCTTGGGGATTGTCGGCGGCATCTCGATTCTGGGAACGCGGGGGATTGTGGTTCCCTTTTCCACGGCCGCTTATCGGGCGAGCGTGGCGCAGTCGATCCAAGTGGCCAAGGCCAATGGATGCCGCCATCTCGTTTTGACCACAGGGGGAATCAGTGAAAAGCATGCGATGAAACGATTTCCGCATTTGCCGGAAGAGGCGTTTATCCAGATGGGTGATTTTGTGGGATTTGCTTTGAAACACGCCAAACGCGTCGGGGTGGAACGGGTGACCTTGGTGGGGATGATGGGGAAGTTTTCCAAGGTGGCTCAAGGCGTGATGATGGTCCATTCCAAAAGTGCCGCCGTTGACTTTGATTTTTTGGCTCAATTGGCGGTGGAAGCGGGCGCGCCAGCCGATCTCGTTCAGGCTGTGCGGGAAGCCAACAGCGCCACCCATGCGGGCCAACTGATGGAAGAGGCGGGGCGGATGTCGTTTTTCACCCGGATGAGCCAGTTAATCTGCCAACATGGATTGCGGCACGTGGATGGGGGCATGACAGTGGAGACGATTCTGGTGAAAATGAAAGGCGAATTGTTGGGGAGGGCGGAATTGAGTGACACAGACGGTGAAATTGATCGGGATCGGCGCGGAAGGGAAGGATGGGCTGATTCCACTCTATCGGAAACAGATTGAAGAAGCGGATGTGCTGGTTGGGGGAGAGCGGCATTTATCCTATTTCACAGAGCATCCCGGAGAGAAATGGGCGCTAAAGAATGAGATTTCGGCCATGATCGGACGCATCGCCGCGGCGATGGTGGAGCGGCGCATTGTCGTGCTGGCTTCGGGGGACCCCCTTTTCTATGGGATCGGTCGATTGCTCGTGCGTCGTTTGGGACGGGAGCGGGTGGAGATTCACCCCCATGTGAGTTCGCTTCAGCTCGCGTTTGCTCGGATGGGGGAGAGTTGGCAGGGGGTGCCGGTAGAGAGCCTTCATGGCCGACCGTTGTTTGGTTTGGCCCAGCGCATCGATGGACGGGACGCCGTGGCGTTGCTCACGGATGAGCTGAATACCCCCGGCGCGATTGCCCGGTATCTGTTAAGGTTTCAGATGACGGAGTATAAGGCGTTTGTGGCGGAAAACCTGGGCGGCGCGGATGAACGGGTAGGCTGGTGGGAGCTGGAACCGTTGGCGGAAGCGGAGTTCGCTCCGCTCAATGTCGTGATATTAAAGCGCAAGGATGAGGCTGTGTGCCGGCCGTGGGTAACGGGCATGGCCGATGAGGCCTTCGCCCAGCGCAAACCGGACAAAGGGCTGATCACGAAAAAGGAGATTCGCCTTCTGAGTTTGATGGAGTTGCGTTTGAAAGAAGAC
Source organism: Laceyella putida (assembly GCF_042665195.1). Classification (NCBI taxonomy): domain Bacteria; kingdom Bacillati; phylum Bacillota; class Bacilli; order Caryophanales; family Thermoactinomycetaceae; genus Laceyella; species Laceyella putida. Next base: position 30,141 of record NZ_JBHTBW010000011.1, on the reverse strand, counting down.
AGCGTGGTCTGGGATATTGGGGCGGGTTCCGGTTCGGTGGCGATTGAAGCGGCCAAATGTTCCCCCCATGGGCAAGTGTATGCGATCGAGAAAAACGAAGGCGATCTGGCCAACATCGAAGCCAATCGGGTCAAGTTCCGCGCCGATATTCACCTCATTCATGCCAAAGCGCCTGCGAGGCTGGACGAACTTCCCGATCCCGACGCCATTTTCATCGGGGGCAGCGGCGGGGAGTTGCGCCAGTTGTTGCTGGTATGCTGTGCGCGGTTGAAAGCGGGGGGGCGGTTGGTGGTGAACGCCGTCACGATCGAAACCTTGTCCACGGCCTTGGCGGGTTTGGAAGCGGAGGGCATGGAGGTGCAGGTGACGTTGCTCCAAGTGGCGCGGAGCAAACCGATCCTGAACATGACGCGCTTCGCTGCGCTTAATCCGACGTATGTGATTGCGGCTTGGCGCAAGGAATAATAGGGGGGATATTGATGAGTCGCTCAGCTCGCTATGGGAAATTGATTGGGATTGGAGTGGGGCCGGGTGATCCCGAGTTGCTTACGGTGAAAGCGTACCGTTTGTTGAAGGAAACCCCCGTGATTGCCTACCCCAAAAAGCGCATGGGCGAAAAAAGCTATGCGTTGGCCATTGTGGAGCAATATGTGCATGCCCATGAGAAAGAGATGGTGGGGCTGATCTTTCCGATGACGCGTGATCCCGAAGTGTTGGGGCGGGAATGGGACCGCACCGTGGAAACCGTGTGGTCCCATCTTTCACAAGGGAAAGATGTCGCCTTTGTGACTGAGGGTGATCCCATGCTCTATAGCACATTTATCCATCTGGGGCGGCGGATGCGGGAACTTCACCCCCAAGTGGAGCTTCTCTCCGTGCCCGGCATTTCGTCCGTGAATGGCGCCGCTTCCCGGTTACATACCCCTTTGGCGGATGGAGATGAACAAGTGGTCATCGTGCCGGCGACGGACGATAGGGAAGCGATGAGACGAGCACTGCAGACGCATGTGGCGGTGGTTTTTTTGAAAGTGGCCAAAGTGCTGGACTTGCTGATCGATGTCTTGACCGAATTGGAGTTGCTTGACTGCGCGGTGGTGGTGAGCAAAGTGACCTCACCGGAGGAACAGGTGTGGTGGGATGTCCGGGAGTTAAAAGGGAGGAAACTGGGTTATCTCTCATTGATGGTGGTGAGAAAATGACAAAACTGGCGGCCAAAGTGTACATTGTGGGGGCGGGACCGGGAGACCCCGAGTTGATCACCGTCAAAGGCCTGCGCGTATTGCAGGCGGCTGATGTGGTGTTGTTTACCGATTCTTTGGTCAATGATGCCCTCATCGCTCAAGCGAAGCCGGATGCGGTGGTGCTAAAAAGTTCGGGGATGGACTTGGAGCAACTGGTTGATTGCATGGTGGCCCATGTGCGCCAAGGACAAAGCGTAGCCCGGGTGCACACGGGAGATCCCGCCGTTTTTGGCGCGATCTTTGAGCAAATCGCGTTATTGAAACAACAGGGCATCGAGGTGGAGATCATTCCAGGCGTCAGTTCCGTGTTTGCTGCGGCGGCGGTCTTGGGAGCGGAACTGACGATTCCAAATTTGACGCAAACGGTGATCCTGACCCGCGCGGAAGGGCGAACACCGGTGCCGGAACGGGAGAAGTTGGCGGAATTGGCCGCCCATCACGCGACGATCGCCTTGTATTTAAGCGCCACCCTGACCAAAAAAGTGGTGCGGGAACTGCGGGCAGCCGATTGGGCGGAAGAGACCCCCGTCGCCGTCGTGCAACGGGCCACCTGGCCGGACCAACAAGTGATCCGCACCACCCTCGGCCGGTTGGATGAGGATATGCGCCAAGCGGGCATCCGCAGCCATGCGATGATTTTGGCCGGATGGGCTTTGGACCCGTCCCGCTTGGCTGAGGCGGAGATGTATCGCTCGCGCCTGTATGATAAGACGTTTACCCATGGGTTCAGGAAAGGGGTGGATGCCCCATGAAGCGACCCATCGCCATTGTGGCCATCACCAAACATGGAGTGCAATTGGCGCGGCGTTTGCTGGAGCAGTTGGATCAGGCCGATGTGTATTACATGGACAAGTTTGCCCACGGAGATGAGGCGACTCGGCCGATCACCCTGTTTCAAGGATCAGTCAAGCTCATCTTGCCCGACTTGTTCCGGCGATATGGCGGCATCGTGCTGTTGATTTCCCTCGGAGCGGTCGTCCGCATGATCGCACCGATTTTAAAAGACAAAAAAACCGACCCGGCTGTCGTGGTGGTGGATGATTCAGGGCAATTCGCCATCAGCGTGTTATCCGGCCATTTGGGAGGCGCCAATGAGTTGACGAAGCAAGTGGCCGCCTGTTTGGGGGCGACGCCCGTGGTGACCACGGCTTCCGATGTGCAGCAAACGATCGCGGTGGACTTGTTTGGCCGCTCTTTTGGTTGGGAGATTGAAAGTTTTGCCAAGGCGACGCCAGTGAGCGCGGCCGTGGTGAACGAAGAGCGGGTGGTGGTGGTCCAGGAATCGGGCGAGCCGGATTGGTGGACGTATGACCGGCCATTGCCCAAGCATATTCGGGTGGTTGACTCATTCACGGAAGCGGACCCAGGGTCGTTTGACGCCGCACTGGTGGTGACGCATCGCCTGCTTACGGAAAGGGAAGAACAGGATTATTTGCATAACGGGGTGCTCTACCGCCCCAAGGTGCTGGTGTTGGGGATTGGCTGCAACAAAGGGACATCGCCGGAAGAGATCGAGCACGTGATTGTGCACACATTGAATGAACAGCGCTGTTCGATCAAAAGTGTTCGCAATGTGGCCACGATTGACCTGAAGAAAGAGGAACCGGGACTGCTGGCCGTCTGCCAAAAATACGGCTGGTCTTTGGACACTTACGCTCCAGCCGAATTGAATGCGGTTTCTCTGCCCGAGCCGTCTCCCACTGTGTACCGCTATACGGGCGCCTATGGGGTGAGCGAGCCCGCCGCGCTCTTGTCCGCGGGGGCGGCTGATTGGTTGCTCCCCAAAAAGAAAGCGGGGAATGTGACGATATCCATTGCCCAGGTTCCTTTTCCATCTGTAAAGGAAGTGATGACATGAAGGTGAATCGACCGAGGCTGCTGATTGCCGGGACAGGCAGCGGCGTGGGGAAAACGACCGTTACCTTGGGGATCATGGCGGCTTGCAAGCGCCGTGGCCTGACGGTGCAAGGGTTCAAGTGCGGGCCTGACTACATTGATCCCACCTACCATACGGTGGTGACGGGGCGGGTGTCGCGCAATGTGGACACGTGGATGTTAAGCAAAGAGAAGATGCGCGAATGCTTCATCCGTGGCGGTGAAGGCGCGGACCTGTCGGTGGTGGAGGGGGTGATGGGGTTATATGATGGCAAAGATCCGCTCAGCGATGAGGGAAGCAGCGCCTCCATTGCCTTGGAACTGGGATGCCCCGTCATCCTGGTGGTGAATGTGCACAGTATGGCGCGCAGTGCGGCGGCGGTGGTGTTGGGATATCAGCGGTTGAATCCCCGGGTGCCGATAGCCGGCGTGATTGCCAATCGGGCGGGCAGCGAAGGGCATTATCAATTGGTGAAAGCGGCGATTGAGCGGGAATGCGGCATCCCCGTGTTGGGATGGTTGGGCAGGGATGAGGCGTTGACTTTGCCGGAGCGCCATTTGGGATTGGTGCCCGCCCTTGAGCGCGGCGAGTGTGCGGAGCTGTTTGCGCGTCTGGCGACAAAGATTGAACAAGGCGTGGACATGGAGCGTTTGCTTGCCATCGCGCATGACACTCCCGCCCTGACGATGCCGGAGCCGTCCTTTCTGGATTCGTTGTCCTCTTTGCCGGGTGAACCGATTGTGGCCGTGGCGAAAGATAGCGCCTTTCATTTTTACTATCCGGAAAACTTGGAGTTGTTGGAGCGTTTGGGGGCGAAGCTCGTTTTTTTCAGTCCATTGGCGGATGAAGCCGTTCCGGCGAAAGCGGATGGCCTCTTGATTGGAGGGGGGTTTCCTGAAGAATTCGCGGAACGGTTGGCCAAGAACGAACGGGCCAAGCAATCGATTCGCGGCTTTATTCAGCGGGGATTGCCCGCGTTTGCGGAGTGCGGCGGTTATATGTATTTGGCTGAGAGCATTGTCACGACAACGGGTCAAACGTTTCCGATGGTCGGCCTCATCCCGGGGACGGTGCGGATGAAGAATCGCTTGAGCGCCCTTGGATACCGGGAAGTGAGAGCGTTGGATAGCAATATCTTGTTCAAGGCGGGGGATGTGGCCCGCGGTCATGAATTTCATTATTCGACCTTGGAAACCGCAGACGAGTCATGGCCGTTCGCTTATCTGACCACAGGGCGGCGGGGGGAAACGCGGGAAGGATATGCCCGTGCGAACGTATTGGCCGGTTATACCCATCTGCACTTTGTCTCCAATCCGCAAATCGCCGTCCGCTTTCTGGAGCAGTGCCTGAACGCTCGCCAACACAGGAGGGATCCATATGCCTGAGCAGAGGAAGGGGAACCGCCGCGGCTTAACTTTGGTCTATACGGGGGAAGGCAAGGGAAAAACAACGGCGGCGTTGGGATTGGCTTTGCGCGCCGTGGGACGTGGGCAACGGGTGGGCATCTGGCAGTTCATCAAGTCGCCTCAGCGCACATATGGTGAACAATTGGCCTTGCAAAAGCTGGGGGTGGAGATCTGCCAACTGGGGATCGGTTTCACTTGGACCAAAACGCCGGAAGAGCATCGAGACGCTTTGGCCCGGGCCTGGAGAGTGGTGAAAGAGCGGGTGATGAGCGGGGAGTACGATGTGGCCATTCTGGATGAAATCAATAATGCGCTCTCGATCACCTCCTTTCCCGTCGACGATGTCTTGCCGCGGGGGGAAGTACTTGCGCTCATTAAACAGCGGCCAACGCATACGCACCTGGTGTTGACCGGACGGAACGCTTTGCCGGAAGTGGTGGAGCAAGCTGACTTGGTGTCGCGGATCGATGCGGTGAAGCATTATTATCAAGCGGGCGTGCCTGCGGTGAAGGGAATTGAATTTTAAAGAACAACCAAGAGAGGAGCGTCATAAATGGGAGAATGGTCCTTGTTTGCGTTGGTGTTCGTCTTGGGGTTGAAACATGGCTTGGATGCGGATCATTTGGCCTGCATCGACGGACTGACGCGGTACAATTGGAACAAGCAAAGGCCCATGGCCCGTTGGGTTGGCACGTTGTTTTCGTTGGGGCATGGGTTGGTTGTGACCGGGGTGGCCGTGATCATTGGGCTCATCAGCCGGATGTTCTCTTTTCCCGGTTATTTTGATCAAATGGCCACCTGGTTGTCCATCATCACCTTGTTGATTATCGGCACCCTGAACATTTCAAACTTGGTGAAACGGACAAATGACCAAAAGGAGTTCCAGCCGCAAGGGGTGAAAGGGAAATGGCTTCCCAAGGCCTTTCGCGAAACGACCAATCCTTTCGTGATTGTGATGATCGGCGGAGTGTTGGCTTTGGCGGCCGATACCGTGAGCCAGACGTCTGTTTGGGCCATGGCCGCCGGCAATGGTTCCAAGGTGATGCCGCTACTCTTGGGGCTTACGTTTACGATTGGCATGGTCATTACAGATACCCTCGATTCCGTGATCATCTACCGTTCTCTCAAGAGCAGTGACAAAACCAGCCAATGGGCCTCCATCACGATGGGGTGGATGATCGTGCTGTTGGCTTACGGGATTGGCTTGTATGAACTGTTCCTCTATTTCAACCCACAGGCGGAGTTGGAGCTTGAGTGGCTCGGCGTGGCATTGTTCATGATCTTTTTTCTCTTTTTCCTCATCATCAGTTGGCGCAAAAAAGCGGAAGCGTAAGGAAAAGAGCCTTTCCAACAAGTCCTGTTCATTGGCGGCGGGGCTTGTTGGCGTGGAATTGAGATCGGTTCGCAACCCACATATTCACTTTCGCCCTGCATATGATTGGAACAAAGTGACCCTCTATTATCAAGGGACCTCGGTCTGGGGCAGCGAGCCGCAATGAGCCGGGCGTAAGAAGGGATGGTTTTTGCCTTATTCACAAGCGATGGATGGGCTTCAAAATCGAAGGATTATCATTCTTTGGAGAATTGACCAGTGTCGATATTTCATACGCATCCATTTCATCAGCGGGATAAGGCTGTAACAATGACTTAAGATAATCGGTATCCTTCATGTCGGGTTCCAACCACATCTGATAGGCATCCGGCGGAAGAATAACCGGCATGCGATCATGGACCTCTTTGGTAATCTCATTGGGTGTTGTAGTGATGATGGAACAGGTGATGAACGATTGATCTCCATTGCTCCATCGATTCCATAGTCCTGCAAAAGCAAAAGGTTTTCCGCTGATCATTTGAAAACGGTAGGGGTGCTTTTCATTCCCTGTCTTTTTCCATTCATAAAAACCATCAGCCAAGATTAAGCAACGTTGTTTCTTGAACAGTCCTTTGTACATGGGCTTTTCATCAATCGTCTCGGCTCTGGCGTTGATCATTTTGTATCCTATCTTCACATCCTTTGCCCAAAAAGGGATCAGGCCCCATCGCATAGTTTTCCCTATTCGTTTTCCCTTTTCTTGGACGACCGTAAGAACGCTTTGTGTGGGGGCAATATTATACCGAGGTTGCAGTTCTTCCATGAATTCCATTTCAAATAGGTCTCTTAATTGATTGATATTCGTAGATAAAGAAAATCTTCCGCACATCCTATTCACCTCTGTAAAAGTGTTCCCGAGCAGACTAAAAAAGATTGAAGAAAATGGGCTCTCAGTTGTCAAGTTGCACAAGGGAAGTGAAAAATGTTAAAGATGGTTTTATATCAATGCGAGCGAGATACCCTAGCTTCAGCTATGGGGATGAGAGCGAGCGTCGGACGGGGGAGGTTTAACCCTCTCGTAAGTCTGGCAATTTTTGTAAATATTTCTTTGACTAACTTCTCAATAATCTTGCTAGCATCTGTATTCTCTTTAACAGCTTGTAGCTTTAATTGCTTAATCACTTCTTCATCTAAAGAAGTGGTAAATTTCTTTCGTGTTCGTTTTTCCTCCTTTTTCTATTGCGTATTTACGCATATGATATAGGAAAAGGAGGTGAAAACCAAATGCACAAAGCGTTTAAGTTTCGTATCTACCCAACGAAAGAACAAGCCACACTCATGAATAAGTCAATGGGTTGTAGTCGGTTTGTTTTTAACCACTTCTTAACCAAGTGGAATGAAGCATACAAGCAAACAGGAAAGGGATTAACGTACCATGCTTGCTCTTCTCAACTCACGCAATGAAAGAAGGAATTCGTGTGGTTAAAAGAAGTGGATTCCACTTCACTTCAAAATGCATTGAAGCATCTGGACGATGCATTTAAACGCTTTTTCAAAAAACAGAATGACCGTCCACGTTTCAAAAGCAAACGGAACAAAGTCCAATCCTATACCAGTCAATGTGTAAACCAAAACATCAAAATAGAAGGAAACAAAATGAAACTTCCTAAGCTGGGATGGGTTCAATTTGCTAAATCCCGTGAAGTCGAAGGAAAAATACTTTCTGCCACGATCCGCCGCAACCCGTCGGGTAAATATTTTGTTTCCATCCTGTGTGAAATGAAGGACTGTCCATATGTCCCAGTAGATAAAGGGAAAGCGGTTGGTATCGATCTCGGCTTAAAAAATTTCGCAATCATCTCAAATGGTGGAAAAATCAATGCGCCCAAGTTCTTCAGAAAGTATGAAAAACAATTAGCTAGATGGCAACGAATCCTATCACGCCGTCAAAAAGGCGGTTCCAATTGGAACAAAGCACGGGTCAAGGTTTCTGGAATCCACGAAAAGATCGTTAATGCAAGACATGATTTTCTACATAAACTGTCTACCAAACTGATTCGCGAAAACCAAGTCATCTGTCTGGAAGACTTACAGGTAAAAAACATGATTAAAAATCACAACGTAGCTAAATCAATCACCGATGCGTCATGGTCTGAATTTGTATCCATGTTGGAGTATAAGGCTAAATGGTATGGAAGAATCATGGTCAAAGTCGGAAAAACCTTTCCATCCAGCCAACGATGTTCCAACTGTGGCTACAGAAACAAGGAAGTAAAAAGTCTCAACCTCAGACAGTGGACATGCCCAGAGTGTCACACAAACCATGACAGAGATATCAACGCATCGATAAACATTTTACAAGAAGGTTTAAGACTCATTGCCGCTGGGCTGGCGGTCTAAGCTTGGTTAAGTTCCCTTGGGTGGAAGGGATTACCCAAGAATCCCCTGCCTTTAGGCATGGGGAGTGGTCAATCTTCACAACAGAATCCTGTCCGCATGCGTATACACATTGCATTGCTCGCCGCGGATGAATCCTACAATGGTGATGCCCAGTTCCTCCGCCATCTTCAGAGCCAACTCGGTGGGGGCTGATTTGGAAAGGATGATGCCCACACCGATTTTGGCCACCTTTAGCAGGACTTCGGAGGAGACACGTCCGCTGAACGCGATGAAGGTATCACGTAAGGGAAACGGATGGCGGATCCAGTGCCCGAAGATCTTGTCCAGGGTGTTGTGGCGCCCGATATCGGTACGGGCCACAAGGATGCCCTCCGCGTTGCATAGGATGGCGTTGTGGACGCCGCCGGTCTGTTGGAAGTCAATCGATTCTTGATGGAGTAACCGCATAAAATGAAAGCATTGGTCGATGGACAGGGTGGCTTTGCTTCTGACGGTCTTGGCTGTTTGGATATCATTGTAGAAATAGAACGATTGCCTGCTTTTGCCGCAACACGAACCAATCACGCGCTTGGCGTAAAATTCTTTGGCGGTCGGGAGTTTGTTGCTGGTTTGGACATAAGCGAATCCGCGTCGCTCATCGATGGAGATGGCTTCGAGCTCGTCGGCGAAACGGATGATCCCTTCCGAAGCGAGAAAGCCGATGGCCATGTCTTCCAAATGAGTGGGCGTGCAGACGAGCGTGGCGAATTCTTCGCCGTTGACCACGATGGTGAGGGGGTATTCGATCACGATGGGCTCTTCTTGCTCGTGGATGGAGCCTTGGGCATATTTGAGGATGGTTCTATATGAAGAAATGTTCATGGTCTCCGCCTCTTTTCTATCGTGTCATGATTGAGGAGCAAACGTTTTCATTTTATAATCATTATAAAATATATTCTAACAAATTGATCAATGGTTGCTGAATGGAAAAGAAAGTGGCGGCCTGAAACAGAGCATGAATGAAGTCGTCGAGGTCGCCATCATAGAAAAGTGATAAGGAGAGGATGTTTTGGGTAAAACCAAACACACGGGACCAATGAAACTGCCGTCACTGCCCGATCCCAAGCTGTGGGTGAGCCCGATCCCCTTTGGATTGGGCAAGGTGAAGCCACACCATATTCGGGATACGATTAAGGTGGCTTGGGAGAATCGTGACAATCTGGCATATGCGACGAGGATTTTGACACAAGGGGTTTGCGATGGCTGTGCGCTTGGGGTGGCGGGATTGCATGACCAGACGCTGGCGGGACCGCACCTTTGCACGACGCGGTTGAATGTGCTCCGCTTAAATACGATGCCGGCGATCAAGCCGGAAGTGCTTCATCGGGATATCGACGAGTTGAGCAAAGGGAACAGCACCCAGCTTCGCCGGTTGGGCCGAATCCCCTATCCGTTGATCAGGCGGGCGGGTGAACGCCGATTCTCGCGCCTCGGTTGGGATGAAGCGCTAGACCTCATCGCCGACAAGATCAAACGCATCAACCCCAAAGGCCTCGCCTTTTATTTGACTTCGCGCGGCACTCCCAATGAAAGCTACTACATGGCGGCCAAGGTGGCGCGCTTCTTGGGCACCAACAACATCGACAATGCTTCCCGCATCTGCCATTCCCCCTCGAAGACCGCGTTGAAACGTTCACTGGGGATCGGTGCGTCCAGTTGCAATTACAAAGACTGGATCGGGACGGATGTGCTGGTGTTTTGGGGGAGTGTGGCGGCCAACAACCAGCCGGTGTCAACCAAATACATGTATGCGGCCAAACGCAAAGGGACAAAGATCCTCGTGATCAATCCGTACCACGAGCCATCGATGGAGAAATACTGGATTCCATCCATCCCCGATTCGGCGCTGTTTGGGACGAAGATCGCGGATGGCTTCTACCAAGTGAATATTGGCGGCGATATCGCGTTTATGAATGGCGTGATGAAGTGCTGGTTTGAGATGGAAGAGGAAGAAACCGGCTCTGCCATAGCTCATGCGTTTGTGCGGGAGCACGTGAATGGGTATGAACAGTTGAAGGCGCATGTCTGCCAATATGATTGGGATACGTTGGAGCGGTCGTCCGGTTTGCCGCGGGAGCGCATGCGGGAGTTTGCCGGAATCCTGGCCCGGGCGAAATCGGCGGTGTTTGTCTGGTCGATGGGACTGACCCAGCACCGGTTTGGGACGGACAATGTCTCACAAGTGGCCAATTTGGCATTGTTAAGGGGGTTTATCGGCCGGGAGCATTGCGGTGTGATGCCGATTCGCGGACATTCAGGTGTGCAGGGATCAGGCGAGATGGGAGCGGATCCCTTCAGTTTGCCGGGTGGCGACTTCACGGATGAGCAAGCGGAACGCGTTGAAAAGGTATGGGGCTTTTCAGTGCCGCGCTGGCAAGGCGACATTGTGGGGCTTACCTTGGAAAACGCCTTATTGCCTGATGACCATGAGCGCAAATGCCGCCTCTTTTACACTTCAGGGGGTAACTTCTTGGAAACGATGCCCGATCCGGACTTTGTGAGAATGTGTCTGGAAAAGATGGAAATCCGGGTGCATCAGGATATCATCCTCAACACGTCCACATTGGTGGAGGCACGAGAAGCAGTGATTGTGTTGCCGGCGATGACACGTTATGAGATTCCCGGAGGGGTCACCTCGACCTCAACTGAGCGCATGGTTTATTTCTCACCGGAGATTGAAGGTCCCCGCATTGAAGAGGCGCGGCCGGAGTGGGAAATCTATCGGGACTTGGCCGTCCGTGTGAAGCCGGAGCAGAAGGCGTTGATCTGGTTTGACAATTTACAGGAGATGCGGCAGGAAATCGCCAAAGCGGCTCCCAACTATGAGGGGATTCAACATCTGCGGAAGCAAGGGGATGTTTTCCAGTGGGGTGGAGCCTGGCTTTGTGAAGAAGGGATTTGTCCCACCCCGGATGGCCGCGGCAACCTGATCGCGATTGAACTGCCGGAGCTGAGGAAAGCGGAAGGGCAGTTCTATCTCACCACCCGTCGCGGGAAGCAATTCAATTCGATGATCTACAGTGAGATCGATCCGTTCAATGCGGCGGAGCGTGATGACGTGTTGCTCTCTCTGGAAGATGCCAAGCGGATCGGCGTGAATGAAGGAGAACGGATTGTCGTCTACAACCAACATGGACTCTTCCAAGGAAGGGTCAAATTCGCCGAGATGAAAGTGGGGAACATCGAAGTGCACTGGCCGGAGGGAAACGTGTTGATCCCCAAAGGGGTGTATGAGAAGTACGCGGGCATTCCCGAATACAACACCACCGTGATTGTGGAGAAAGCGGAAACGTTTTACGCGCAAAAAGATACGAAAGTTGCGGAAAAACGAGTGGAAGAGTTGGAAATGGAAGGGCCTTAGCCTTTAGGCAAACCTGGTTGCCTGGACGGACAAGTTCGCCGCTTCCGCCGGGGCAGTGGGCGATCATGCAAATAGGTGCCTTGGCGATTCACTATTTGAGATGCCATTAAAGACAAATGTTCCAGCCGTTGACAGGGTCTGTGCTTGTTTCCCTTATCTAAGTGATGGATGGAAGTCGCTTGAGCAGTCGTTTGATTGACCGATTCGCTTCTTTCAGGACGATTTCTTCATCGATGGTTTTCATGATTCGATTCTCCATGACGATCTTGCCATTGATGATCGTGGTTTCCACATCGGTTTTGGAAGCGGAATAGACAATTCGGGAGACGGGATCCACTTCGGCCGAGGGGAAGGCATGGAATTTGTTTAGGTTGAGGATGGCCAGATCGGCTTTTTTGCCCACTTCCAAACTGCCGATCTGATCTTCCAGGCCGACTGCCCGCGCCCCGCCAATGGTGGCCATCTCAAATATTTTGCGCGCTTTCATCGCGGTTGGGCCATGGGTTGGCTTATGCAGGACCGCTGCCAGCTTCATCTCGTTAAACATGTCCAAGTTATTGTTGCATGCGGCACCATCCGCGCCCAAGCTAACCGAGATCTGCTTGTCGAGCAGGTCGGGAACATCGGCAATGCCTGATGCGAGCTTGAGATTGGAACCGGGACAGTGGCTTACCTTCACTTTGCGCTTACGGATGATCTCTTTTTCCTCATCATTTAACCACACGCAGTGCGCCAGGATTAAGCGTTCATTGGCAAGGCCGATATGATCCAGATAAACGACGTTTCGCATCCCGCGTTCCGCTTCAACCAAGGCGATCTCACCCCGGTTTTCCGAGGCGTGCGTATGGACGCTGACCCGATACCGCTCGGACAGATCACGCACTTCCACCAGCAATTCTTCGGTGCAGGATACCACAAAACGGGGACAAAACGCATATTGGATGCGGCCTTCATCGTGCAGGTGCCATTTTTCCAACAGATCCACACTTTGCTGGATCGACTGGCTGGTTTTTTCCCGCAATAACGTCGGCACTTCATCGCCTTTATCCATCATGACTTTTCCCGACAGTGCCCGGATGCCGCTCTGGGCGAGGGCTGTAAACGCATGTTCCGTATGGTGAACCGTTTCCATATCGACAATGCAGGTGGTGCCACCTTGGATCAATTCACCAATCCCGAGCAGAGCGGAGTAATAAAGGGATTCCCCGTCGTGCGCCGCTTCCAACGGCCACACCCGTTTTTTTAGCCAATCCAACAGTTCAAGGTCATCCGCTTGTCCTCGGAACAACGTTTGGCACAAGTGAATATGCGTTTGGATAAATCCGGGGATCACGATGCGATGGGTCGCGTCGATCACTTTGGCGCCGGCTGGGGGTTGGATGTCGGGGCCGATGGCTTTGATGCGGTCATGTTCCACCAATATGTCGCCTAATAAAATCCGGTTGTTCTGATCCATGGTTACAATCTGGGCATTCTTGATCAGGATGCTTGACACATTGATCACCTCTGGTTAGGTAAGTTAACCGTGAGAACAGGCGATTAGCGCAGTTTCATTTACATCATATAACGAATAATCATATTATAACAATAGTTTTAATTTTTATTAAGATGAATCTGGTTAGCATTCATGCCGCTAATGACCAAAAAACGAACTACCTTACCAGGTCAGCAAGGTAGTTCGTTTGGCCGGTTTAATTAATAGCTTAGTGATGGTGCTTTTTTTTCTTGCGTTTTTTGTCCACGTCGATATCAATGTCAATGCGGATGTGGTTCTTGTTTTTGTTTTTGTTTTTGTTCCAAATCCAAATCCATTTCTTCTTGTTGCGCTTCACTCTCTTTTTAATAAACATGGAAAATCTCCCCTTTTATCATTTGATTTTAGTAGATTTGATTATGTTGTTTAGCTATCAAATCTACTACTGATATATATATATGTTTTAAGTGAAAAAGAGCTTGGATGAATGGCTTGGTGAAATTGGATCATTTTTGCGCAATTGGTTCCATTCTGTTGGTGATTGTCGCTATTTCACAGTGTTGATGCCATGAAGTCAAACTAAAAATATATAAATGGGGTGAGGGAAGGGTTATATTTCCGGGGCTTCTAAAGAAATTGCCTGACGGCGTAGCCATCAGGCGAAGAACGTTCTAAACAATAGGGCTGTAAACTTCCAACATAATCCCCTCATCCAATAGTCATCTTTATTTCCAATTATTTTTTCGCACCGGAACGGAGTCTCTCCGTTAGGGTGTCCACCAGTTGCCCGATACTGCAATGAGGCTAAGCAAGCGGATACTGTTGTCAAAATAGGCATTATCTGAGGTGGGGGAATTGACGGAGTAATCCCATAATTTGTTGAGCCATTTTGATTGCTGGAATCGATCATCGCACTGACCGCGAACGGGGTCGTAAATGCGATAGAGTTATAATTTTCTACAACGTTCCCGTTCAGCTCATATCCTGCTTTGATATTCCCCGGATTGCTACCGGTTTTGGATTTAATCCAACTGTTCATCTTACTGAGTTGACCTTTGGCCCGAGCATCTCCTGTCAAGAGATAATCAATCGGAGTCCGCCGTGGGGTGCGACTCTTATGAAGATTATAAATGAAATCGCAAAATATGAAAACTATTACGACTATTGGTATATAGATATGTTTTCTTTTAAAGCCCATTGCTATTGTTGATAGCTTTTAAGTTGAAAAATTAAAGCAATTTAAAATTGTGGAAGGCGATTTCAAATGCCGGATGATAGCGGAATGTTTTTGGAAAAGCGCGGTAATTGGACAGGGTGTAAGTGGGGCAGTTTTCTTCGGTAGAAGGGATTGCCCAAGAATGCCATGGCTTCAGCCATGTGGAGTGTCAATTAGACAACTTTTTAACAACCTGTTATGTTAAAAGTGCATTCACTTATTGAGAAAGGTTAGGAAAACATGAAGCGAGTTTCTTTTACTTTCCTATCGACGGATGATATGAAGATCCATGTGAACAAATGGCTGAGTCAAGACCAAGTGAAGGGAGTTGTCCAGATCGCCCATGGTATGTCTGAACATTCGGAGCGTTATGGGGAGTTTGCCACCGCCCTGACCGAAGCGGGGTACCATGTTTACGCCAATGACCATCGCGGCTTTGGCAAAACGGCGGAAATGGGGGGGGATGTGGGGCACTTTGCCGATGAGAATGGCTGGGAGCTTGCCGTCAATGACTTATATCAATTGACAAGGGTGATCAAAAAAGAGATGTCCGGGCTGCCCCTCTTTTTGTTCGGCCACAGTATGGGCTCCTTTCTCTCGCGAGCCTATATCCAGCGATACGGCAGGGAACTGGCGGGGGTCATCTTGTCAGGAACCGGCTCGGACAGGGGCGTGTTAAGTTCGCTCGGAATCCTGATCGCCCAACTGGAAAGCAAGGTGAGAGGGAAACGGGCTAGAAGCCGCCTCCTGAATCAACTTTCTTTTGGCAACTTCAATAAAAGGTTTCGCCCGAACCGTACGTCCTTTGACTGGCTGAGCCGGGATACTGAAGCGGTGGATAAGTATGTGCAAGACCCTCTGTGCGGGGAGATTCCCACCGCCGGCTTCTTTTATGACCTGTTTACGGGAATCAAACAATTGGAGCGGCGTGAGGGGTTGGCCCAAGTCCCGCCGGAATTGCCCATTTTGCTCTTCGCGGGCGACCGGGACCCCGTGGGACAAGACGGCAAAGCGGTGCTTAAGACACATCGCCAGTTTAAGCAAGTGGGCATCAAGGACCTGTCGCTGAAGTTATATGAAGGCGGTCGGCATGAGATGTTGAATGAAACGAACAGGGAAGAAGTATATAAGGATATTATCGCTTGGTTAGATGCCAAGGTCGATAGGGTAAATAATCAATTCTCCTCACTGAGTTGATGAGGAAATGCTGACGCCAACAGTTCGGCCATGCCGACGACGATCCACATGAACCAGTATGTCCAGCCCGCCAAAAAACCGGCAAACGGTCCGATATACCGGCTCGCGTAATGGCTGAATGAGCCCGAGACAGGCTCAGTCACGATCATTTCATCCAGCGCGCGCATAATAAAGAAAATCACGATCACGCCAATGAGATACGCCAGTGTGATCGCGGGTGCCGTCATCTGAATGGTGGTGGCGGAACCATAGAACAATCCTGTGCCAATGGCTCCACCCAAGGCGATCATATGCATTTGCCGCTCATCCAATCCTCTTCGCAATTGATGTTCATTCCTGTCCCATGTTTCGTTCCTTCCCTGTTTTCCCACAAAAATAAATCCCTCGCCCCGCAATCAGACGCATCATCGACTGATTGCCGAGGCGAGGGACCGCGGTACCACTTAGCTTTTCCGTCTTCCTCACGAAAGACGGACTCCACTAATGTGTGAGACTCAGTCAATTACAATCCGGGTCAGCAGGTTTCGTTATTGTTTTTTTCATTCAAATCAACCAAAAAATATCAGAAACTTACGAATAAATCAAATAGAGGCTGTAAGATAAGGTCTCAAACATGATGGAGGGATGACTATGAAGAAGGGTAGCTTGGTTTTGGTGGCGTTGGGGATTTCGTTTCTCTTGGCGAATCCGGTCGGCGCTGCGGCGCAGGTGGACAAGGCCGCTCCTTCCCGCGCCAAGGAACCGGTGCGTGTGGAAGCGAAAGGGGGCTTGATCTACGAGCATTACAATGGGGCAAGTTCCGTTCACTTGCCTTCAGAAAAGGAGATTGCCAAGAAACATGGCAAGAAAGTGAATAAGGGTCACGTGACGGTCATGTCCGCTTATGACGATACGGACCCGGAAATCTCCGGTTGCGCCAACGACGCCATCACGGCCAAAAGCGTGGTGGTCAAAAATAAGGCCGGAACGGTCTTGGCCACAACGGAACTCCGTTACAGCCCCACATGCCGCACTGCCTGGGGACGGATGTATGTTAATGATTATAACTCGACCCGCTATGGGGAAGTCATCTTGTACCGCGCGGAATACGCCAGTGATGGAAACCGCTATTATACCTATAAGACCGAGACGTTTGTGTCGCCTGGGGATACCAATTACACCAACCAGTTTAACGATGCCGGCACCACTTCTTACGCGCATGGGTTCGTGTCCGACCGCTATGGAAATGACTTTGGTGCGAAAACGGCCCCATATTAAGCCGCATGTCCCGTTTTTTTAAGTAGGTTGCACAGGAATGCGCCGCTTCACTCCGTTACGGTGGCGGAGCGGCTTGCTGTGTTTGGCTGTTTATTTATTTTGATGAACAGGAGGGCGTTCTGCCGATCGAGAAAATAGGTTGTCTAGAGAATCATATAGAGGTGATAGAGATGATCCGAATGCGAATGGTGGGCCTACTCGTATCCCGCTGATCCTTTCCGCTTGCACGACGGGTGAGGATACGGCGGGCAAGGAGAGAAAACCGGTGCAAGAGACGGGAAAATGGGAAACAGTGACACAGGATTTGAACGTTCCTTGGTCTGTCGCTTATGCCGACGGAACCTTTTACCTCACTGAGCGGGGTGGCACGCTGGTCCATGTCAGGCAAAGTGGCGGGAGCAAACGGGTTTCCATCGAGTTGAAACGAGCCAATCGCGCAACAGGAGAAGGGGGCCTGCTCGGGTTGGCATTGGCACCTGATTTTGCCACATCCCAACGGGCTTATATCTATCATACCTATGAAGAGAACGGGCGCCTTTTCAACCGCATTGTCTTGATCGAGTGGCTGGAACAAAGCGGCAAGTGGATTGAACGGAAAGCCCTTCTGGAGGGAATCCCAGGCGGTCCCAACCATAATGGCGGCCGCCTGGCCATTGGTCCGGACCGACATTTATACGCCACGACGGGGGATGCCGGAGAGAAAAAGCTGGCCCAAGACAAAAAGAGCTTGGCGGGCAAAATCCTGCGTCTCAAGCTGGATGGAGGCATTCCTGCGGACAATCCGTTCCCGCAGTCCTATGTATACACTTATGGGCACCGCAATCCCCAAGGATTGGCTTGGAACCGAGCGGGACAACTGCTGTCATCCGAACATGGGCCAAGCGGTGTGCCGGGTGGGCATGATGAACTGAACCTGATCCAACCGGGGAAAAATTACGGCTGGCCTGAGATCATTGGGGATGAGACCAAAGAAGGGATGGTTTCTCCAGTGGCACACTCTGACAGCGGGACGTGGGCTCCTTCCGGAATGGCCGTCACGCCAGCCGGAGAGCTGTTTGTTGCGGCTTTGCGCGGAGAGCGATTGTTGAAGGTGACTCCGGCTCAGGGATATGAAGTGACGACGGCACTGGAAGGATTGGGGAGGCTCCGCGATGCGGTGGCGGTTCAAAATGAGTTGTACATCCTGACCAACAATACGGATGGGCGCGGTCAACCCCGTGCAGGGGATGATCGGTTGGTCAAGGTGCGGTTGTAGCGGGAATAGGCGGCAAGCCATTTCCGCAAATTTCTTCGTTGAAGGCTCATACAGCCGGAAATGACTCAACCATGCTACAGATATTATTTTTAAATTTATTAAATATATTATGAAGCTAAATAATATGGTGAAGAGTATGATATGATTTGATTGGTCCATGTCTCTTGATCAAAGGAATGGCTACTTCTTCCCGTTGGGGCGATTTTGGACTGAAAACGCGGAAGAGATAATAAGGCACGAGGTGACGCAAATGAGACAAAGGTGGAGTCTGGCTGTGACGCTTCTCGTTATCACAGCAGTAGTCTTCATGGGGATCTATCAGTCGGAAGCAAAAGAAAAAACAAGTGTGACAATCATGTCAACAAGTGATTTGCATGGGTACATCACCCCGATCCAATATACCAACAATGCCCCGGCCAATCATGGTTTGGCCAAAATCAGCACGTTGGTAAAGCAGGTGCGCAGCCGCAACCCCGAAGCGATTTTGCTTGACAGCGGTGACACCATTCAAGGTTCGCCCATGGAATATGTGCATGCGCGCGTGAACAACGCCCCAATTGATCCGATGATGTTGGTCATGAACGCCTTGCGGTATGACGCGATGGCCATTGGCAACCATGAATACAACTATGGGCGCAACGTGATGGAAAAAGCGATGGGAGAAGCGAAATTCCCTTGGTTATCCGCCAACACGCTCCGCAAAAACAAGGAGCAGGTTTATACAAAACCGTATAAAATCATCAAGTTGAAGAATGGGTTGCGGATCGGCTTTTTGGGATTGACGACGCAAAAGGTGCCGAATTGGGAAGATCCCCGCAATATCGCCCATCTTGATTTTGTGGATGTCGTCGCCGCGGCGAAGAAATGGGTTCCCATCATGAAAAAACGGGAGAAGGCGGATGTGATTTTCGTCTCTTACCATGGCGGTTTGGAGCATAAAAAGGAAGCGGATGGCAGCATTGTCCCCTTGCCGGAGTCGGACGGGGAAAATCAAGTGTATCAATTGGCGACACAGGTGAAAGGGATCGATGTGATTTTGGCCGGGCATATGCATACGCCATTGGCGGATGTGCGCGTCAATGGGGTGCTCATCGCTGAACCGAACAAGTGGGGCTCTCATCTGTCGGTCGTGGATCTCGACTTGGAGAGACGCAAAGGGCGCTGGAATGTTATCAGCAAGAAAGGCCGACTGTTGGAGTCATCCACGGTGGAACCTGATCCAGCTATCTTAAAACTTACCGCGCAGTATGAAAAAGAGACACAAGCTTTTCTTGATCAACCCGTTGGCAAAATCGATGGGAATATGGTTGTGACGGATCATCACGCTTTTCGCACGCATGACAATGCTTTGATCGAATTCATCAATCGTCTGCAGATGGAGGCAAGCGGGGCGCCCATTTCCTCCACTTCCTTATTTGACAATACCGTTACGGGTTTACCCCGCGAGGTGACGGCCCGTCACATCTTAAGCACCTATATTTATCCCAATACCTTGAAGGTGATTCGGGTCAAAGGAGCCGATATCAAAGCGGCGTTGGAACAGTCAGCCACTTATTTCAAACAAAACAGCGGCACGGATCCTGTTGAAGTGAATCCCGAATTTCTCACGCCCAAGGTGCTACATTACAATTACGACATGTGGGAAGGGATCCGGTATACAATCGATGTGTCCAAACCGGAAGGGCAACGCATTGTGGAATTGTCTGACATGAATGGGCATCCGCTTGTCATGGATAAGGAATACGACGTGGTCCTCAACAACTACCGAGCGGGCGGCGGCGGAAATTATCCGATGTTTGCCAATAAGCCGGTGGTGAAAGACATCAATATCGAAGTGTCGGAACTGTTGACGAACTATATTCGCGAAAAAGGAACTGTGATGGCGACGGTAGATCATAACTGGAAGATCATCGGCGGCAAAGTGGACTGATGTGATGAGGGCATGAATATAAAAAGGGCTGGCCTGCCTCAGGCCAGCCCTTTTTAACCTTCGCTCATCTTCTCATTGTAGCGGGATGGAAGTTTGTTCATTTGCTTGTGGTTGGAAATCGTGAAACATCGCTTGCGTCTCCTCAAAGAAACGCGCTTGGTTTTCGGGGGCGACATAACCCAACTGGATGCCCGTCGCCTTGGCGATGAACGGATCGACGGTGCACAAATCCGATTTGGACAAATCGGACAAAGCGGTTTTGCCCAAGGACATGGCAACCAATTCCATTTCACGCACGCAAGCGTTCAAATACCGGACCAGATTTAAGGCCGCTTGCTCGACATCCAATTGGTCCGTCATTTTTCCCGTATAAACGACCAAACTGGTAGGCGGTTCAAAGGGGGTGGCTTTCACCATTTGTTCGCTCACCAGCGCCATCAGGGCCGCAGTGCCGATATACACGCCGTCCGCGCCCAAGGCGATGGCCTTCAGCATTTGTCCGGGGGTGACCAGTCCTCCCGTGGCAATCAGGTTGATGTCTCGAATAACCCCTTTTCGCGCCAGGAACTCGGAAGCCCGGGTGACGGCGAAGAGAGTGGGCAAGCCGACATCATCCTGCAAAGTGGGCGCACCCCCGTGCGTTCCCCCTTCGGCACCATCTACTGTGATAAAATCGACTTCCGCTTCCACGGCAATCTGCAATTCCTGCTCGAGATGATGCGTGGCGGCGATTTTCAAGCCGACCGGCACGCCGGTTTCATCGCGGAGCCGCCTGACCAATCGAATGAAATCTTCTTTGGAATTGACACCAGGCAACCTGGAATGAATCAACGCATCTTCCCCTTCGCGCAAGCCGAAAACTTCCCTGAAGTCCTCCCCAATGTTATGGGCGGCGGTGCGTTGCGAGGTGGAACCCTGGGCACCTTGCCCCAGTTGGATCTCGATCGCGTCAAGGAGCTTGTATTTGTCCGGATCATTCATCCACCCCCCGCGGTTGTACTGACCGATGAATAGGCTGGCCGCCTCCCGTTCCTCTTTCAAAAGTCCCGCTTCACCGGAATTGGTTGCTGTGCCGACCGCAGTGGCCGCTTTGGCCAAGGCCACTTTGGTGTTTTTGCTTAGCGCGCCGCCAAAAGACATGGCGGCGATCATGACGGGAATGGAAAGGGTCATCGGTTTTTTGGCGCGGTGCCCAATGGTGACGGATGTGCTAATCCCGACGTTTTCAGGGGTGGGAAAACGGAAGAGGTGAACGGGATTGAACAGGATCTTCTCCCATGGGGACAAATGAATTGGGCTTCCCAAGGGGCGGGAAACCGGGGTTCCTTGATTGGCCCTCATGGCGATTTCCATGAGGTTGGTGACGCCCACTTTCGTCGTGGCAGGCACCATTTCAAACAAGTTTTCTATGTATTGATCCCGGATGGCCCGCGTAATCGCTTGATCTACCGTTTCGTTGATTGTGGAACGGATCCATCTCTTAATGAAGTTCATCACGGTTGGCACGCCCCCCAAGTTTGCCACGGTCGATTGCGTTTTTGATGCCTTCCACCTTTTGCGCCATCGCCAAACACATTTGCTTGATGGTGCCGAGCTGACGGGCGGCATTTTGCTCCTCAACCGCAATGTCAACCAATTCACGATGGTCAAAGTTGGTGAGTCTGTTAAAATGCTCGCGTTCGATGGTGGACAATGTTCCCGCCATCGTTTCAATGCGGTTCAGTTCGGAGTGGAGGTAAGAAAGTGTGTGTTTCA
This sequence comes from Laceyella putida, assembly GCF_042665195.1. Taxonomy (NCBI): domain Bacteria; kingdom Bacillati; phylum Bacillota; class Bacilli; order Caryophanales; family Thermoactinomycetaceae; genus Laceyella; species Laceyella putida. Next base: position 8,422 of record NZ_JBHTBW010000011.1, on the reverse strand, counting down.
AGTCTTGAACGTTTTCCATGTGCTTTACACCTACCCAAGTGATGTTGATTTTCCCGGCCGAAAACCGGGGTGGAATCAGTACGTATTATGTGAATCATTGCTTGATTCTATGCGAAATTGAAAAGGTTTGGGCAAGAATTAATGGCAAAAACAACAATTGCTAAACAACCTTTATTTTTAGGCTAATAATCTAGAATCAAGAAAATGGTTGTCTCTCGATGTGTGATGATTGACCCTTTCAAAATCTCTTCCCAACGGGTCCGGGCCGACATGACCATGACAATGTGGGTGATTTTATGTTCACGGCAAACTTCCACGATTTGTTGGGCGACTTTCCGCGATGAGAAAAATAGCTTGAAAATATGCTTGTGTAGGAGTAAGATATGTTTCAAAGTAAATCATGGTCTATTCGCTGAATCCGTCATGGAGCGGGGGAACCAACATTGTGGCGTCAAGCCACTTGGGGTGAATCCATCTAGGAAGGGCTACTCTTGAGGCCCGAACCCGACAGCTAACCTCGTAAGCGTTTTGGGAGGGTGAACCAATGGTGATTTTTCGGAACACTGGGTAACCCCGGTGGTTTTTTATGCCTTTTTACTGGATGATTTTGTCATTTTCATCGTGAAAAAGGGTGAATGGCATGAAAGAGGTCCCGGTCAATTCAATTTAAAGACGAATTATATAATCAATAAATAGAATAATCAATCATTTGCGGATGATAGGGAAAGGGCGGCGAATCGATTTGTGGAGTGATTTGGAAGAATCCAAACGGTTTGTGATGTTGTCTGCGAGTTCACTGCCATTGAATCCTGAGATGATAAAAAGCGTATTGGGGCGCATTCATCATGATAAAGGAACAGGTGCGGGGGATTGGGCATCGGAATGGATGGCTGAAGGGGATCGGCTTTATCAGGAAAATAAACAAATGGAAGCCTATTTATGTTACAGCCTGGGAAGATTTCCATACGTATCTTCCCCTGTTCGTCAGAAGTGTTTGGACAAATGCCTGTTAACCTTCAATGAGTGGGTGTTTGATTTGGAAGTTCCTGTTGAAAAAACGCAAGTGCATGACCGTAACGGTTCCATTCCCGTGTATCTTTCGGGATTTGGTGATCCGCAAAAACCGGTGTTGATTGTGATGGGAGGGATTTTTTCTTTAAAAGAACAATGGAGCTCCTTGTTGTTGCTGGGACCGAAGCTGGGATTTTCCGTGATTGTCGTTGAAGGGCCGGGTGTGGGGGAAAATCCGCTTATTTGTCAACCTGAATCGCATAAAATGATTTCCTCCCTATTGGACCAACTGGCAACACGGGCCAATGTGAGCCAAGCCTACCTGGTCGGCATGGGGTTTGGCGGTTTGTTGGGAATCCGGGCGGCCATAGCGGATTCCAGAATCCAAGGCATTACGGCCATTGAAACACCACTTCATTATTTTTTCCATGATCAGAGACATTGGACGCAAGTTCCCCGCATCATCAAGCAGACTTTGGCTCACCAGTGCCGGTTGGATGAATGTCTGTTGCCGGAGTACCTCAGGGAATTCGCCATTTCGAAGCAAGAGATCAGACGACTTCGTATCCCCTTGCATTACATCTTTAATCTTCGGGATGAGATCATCCCTTTTGAAGAAAAGATGTTCCTGTTAAACCATGCACTCAATCTGGAGCTGATCGAATTGGATGATGTTCATGGATCGCCGCATCATCAGGGGGAAATTCAAAAATACATTCCGCTTACTTTATTGAGGCAGCAAAAAAGCGGGCGGACTTTTATCAAAGCCCTTTCGTACGCCTCCTTGCAATTGGAGAAGCTGAAACGAAAGCTGGGTTCTTTAAGCTCGATTCATTCATCCCGATACTGAGGGAATCAAGTGCGCTTTAAACGCAAAAACCGTCAATATCTTTGCGGGCCGATTTGCCAAAGGGATGTATGGAATCGAAGTGAAAAAAGCGACAATGAAATGTTTGCCGTAATCATTGACAATCAAAAAGATGCCTTGCTGTTTGCTGATACATTGCACAACGCATCCCAGAGTCTGAAATTGGAAATCAAGCAAGAGGAAATCATCGAGTTTTGATATTTGAAGAACACGTTCGCCCCTGCTTCCTGATGGAAAGTGAGGGGCGACTTTCACATAGAGGGGCCTTATCGTATCAGCCCTTGGCGAAGTCCTTTGGCGACGGCTTCTGCCCGATTGGCGGCTTTTAATTTTTTAAGGACGGAGTGGGCGTATTCGGCGGCGGTGTATTCGCTGATGTGGAGAGCTTCCCCAATCAGTTTGGTGGATTGGCCATCGGCGATCATTTGCAGGATTTTCGTTTCCCGCACCGTGAGGGGGGAGGAAGCCGCTGGAGAAGGAAAGTCATTTTCATAGAGCCGCGAACCAAGGTTTAGGGATACGCGTGACATCAGCTCCGCCAGTTGTTGGACCACTTCCGGATCAGGGTCAAAGGCCCGGCCCCGTTTGTCCAAAAGCAGAAAACCGGCATTTTGTCCTTTTCCGCCGCGAAGGACCGCCGCCATGAGGGCGGTCAACCCAAACTGCTCCACATAATGCTTGGGGAGGTAAAGTTGGGCATCTCGTATATAAATGGGCCGGTTTCCTTTAATGGCTTGCGTGATGCCGGAAATATTGTGTTCCATGTCCCGGACGCGCCGAATGTCGCCAATGTCCACGCCATAGCCATATATGCCCTCCACTGTTTGGGTGAGTGGAGAATACCAGAACAAGGCGCCGCGTTCAAATCCGGAGACTTTTGTGATAAAACGGACAGATCTTGTCAGCATCTGTTCAAGTGATCTCGCGGTGAGAAGAAGTTCGTCCAATCGCACCACAGCTTCCCGATGTTTCGCTGGATTATCGGGGATGGTATTTTCTCCCAATGGCGGATTCGTTTCGATATTGGCGACGGAATAAGAAAGGGTCAGCGCCAGGGAGTGAAGCCAACGGTAGCTGGTCAAGATGTCTGGATGGCTTAGTTTTTGGAGCAAGAGGGTAAACAGGATTTCTTCAAAGATGTCGATGACGGCGATGACCTGGCTCAACTGCAACAGTGGGATCTGCTGTAACACCAGTCGGGAAAAGTTTTTCTCATATGTGGGGAAATCGGCTGCCTGGTCGATGCCCTCAAGCAAGTACTGAAACAATTGGTGGGCCGCTTGTTTTTGGCTTGCGGAGAAGGGAAAGGTGGAGAGCTTTATTTTCCATTGTGTCAAACATTCAGGGGTGCCGGATTTCACGGAATGAAAGATTTTTTCCCATTCTTGAGGGGAGAGGAGCGGAGGGGACAAAAAACTGACTCGTTTCATGGTGACCGTTCCTTCCTTGGTTTATGCTTCTGGGCTTCTTTTCGGATAAAAATGAGTCTGACTTTCTCGTGGGTAAGTCGAACGGATGACATGATATTATCAGAAAAACGAATGAAAATATTATATAACAGAATAATATGTCTAATTACTATTATACAACAAACATGAAAGAGTTAAACAGTTTCTGATCAGATGAAAGTATTCCCTATAAATATAGGGAGGGAGAATCCTATATTCTCAGGGTTGCATACGATTTAGAATAATCATATTATTCGTGATAAGGAGGCGGCTTGAAAGTCGATATAAAATGGAAGCGCTTTAAAAAGCGCGAATCCAGATCAAATGAAGGGTTGATTGAGTTGGATGGCCCATTTGAAACGAGGTGAGAAAAGGTGGGATCATAAGAAGATGGTCAATAAGCCGGGGAATGAAAAGCCCCCTCCACCTGAGCCGGGAAATGAATCTCCAATCAGCCAAATGGTCATGTTAAAACGGTCTTTTCTGTTAGAAGCGGCTTGGGAAATTGTGAAGGAAAGCGAGAAAATATGAGGCGGATGTAGTATTGAAACAAAACGAAGAATATTTGCAGGTGATCACCTTGGATCGCACTCATGGAGCGGAAATTACCATTGTAGCAAAAGGACCTGACACCAATAAGGCGGTTGAAGGAATAATTGGATTGTTGGGCAGAACGCCAAGTAGGGATGAATCAACTCAAGATCATCGGAATGTTCGGTATGATACGAGCCGTTCATCTTGACCGGTTCAACCCGGCCTACAGGAAGTGGAATGATGAGTTTATTGCATAAAACCAACATGCCAAGTGAAACCAGAAACAAAATGCTCTATGCCGCCCTGCACTTGTTTGATTGCAAAGGGTTCAAACAAACCTCAATCCTTGAAGTCGTCGAGCGGGCGAGAGTGTCAAAAACCACGTTCTATCAATATTTTCAAAGCAAAGAAGAGCTGTTGGCCTCTCTGTACCGACGGTTGGCCGATGAAATGATGGAAGATGTGAAAAGGGTGGTCGAATCTGAAGAGAGGATGGGATATAAAGCTTATGTTGGGGTTCGACGCTATATGGAGATATGCGTGACACGGTCGGCTGTCGCCAAATTATTGTTGGTGGAATCGGTCGGCGTCAGTCAGGCGGTCGAACGGGCGCGTCGCGAAGCGCATCGAAGCTTTGCGGAGCTGATTTATCAAACGGTGCAAGCTGGAGCGCAGGCCTCCCTGCCCGACGGGGAAGCCAAAGTGGTCGCTCTGGCAATGGTGGGGGCCATCAACGAGGTTGTGATTCAAAAACTTTCATCGTCCGATGAAAAGGATGATCTGGATCGCCTGGCCCGTTTGCTGAACCGGATTGTGGTTGCTTCGTTTGTGAATTGCGCCATGGCTTAAGTGGAGGAGTCAATCCCTATCCGGCTTTTTTTTACTCGATCGTACCAGTACGTACTGGTATTCAAAAGGAGGGGACAGCATGGTTGGGAACAAGAAAGAACCTTCGGCGGGTGTGAGTTTTCAACTTTCGGCCGAACAAGCTGAATTGCGGAAATGGGCCCATGGCTTCGCGGAAAGAGAGATTCGTCCGGTGGCGGCGGAATATGACGAGAAAGAGGAATTTCCACGGGAAGTTCTCCAGAAGGCGGCCAAGATTGGTTTAACCAGTTATGCCGCTCCAACAGAATACGGGGGTGGCGGATTAACGAGTGTGATGGCCGCTTGTCTCATTGGGGAAGAGTTGTTTTGGGGATGCGCGGGCATTGCGACTTCCCTGTTGGCGTTTGGATTGGCCGGCTTGCCGATCTATTATATGGGAACGGAAGAGCAGAAGCGCAAATGGCTGTCCCAATTGTGTGACCCGAATCACCCACGACTTGGGGCAATGGCGTTGACAGAGCCCAATGCCGGGTCTGATGTCAAGGCGATCCAAACCCGGGCCGTACGGGATGGGGACGAGTGGGTGATCAACGGGCGCAAATGTTTTATCACCAACGGTGGAATCGCCGATTTGTATGTCGTGTTTGCCAAAACGGATCCTGATGCGGGCTATCACGGTGTTTCGGCTTTTATTGTCCCCGGTTCCACTCCAGGGCTGTCAGGTGGAAAAAAAGAGCGGAAAATGGGGATCCGGGCTTCCCATACCGCCGATGTGATCTTTGAAAATGTCCGCGTGCCCAAAGAGAACTTGCTGGGGGAAGAAAACATGGCTTTTATTGGCGCGATGAAAATGCTGGAATATTCCCGTCCGGCGGTGGCGGCTGCCGCTGTGGGAGTGGCACGCGCTGCCTACGAATATGCGCTGGACTATGCGAAACAGCGCATTCAATTCGGCAAGCCGATCTTTAATAACCAGGCGATTTCTTTTATGTTGGCCGATATGAAGACAAAGATCGATGCGGCGCGGCTGTTAACATGGCGCGCGGCTGAATTGGCCGATCGGGGGGAGTCTTGCGCCGTGGAGGGGAGCATGGCCAAAGCTTTTGCGGCGGAGATGGCGATGGAAGTCACGACCCATGCCGTTCAGATTCTCGGAGGATACGGCTATATGAGGGATTACCCGGTTGAAAAATGGATGCGGGACGCCAAAATCCTATCCATTTACGAGGGCACCACGCAAATCCAAAAAAAAGTGATTGCCACCGGTTTATGATCGGCAAAAGCCGGATCGGGCCTTGGCATTTGAGAAAGGAGAATCACACATGGGCGAGGAGTTCAATCTGGATAAAGTGTTCAGCATGATCGAGCGAGTATTGGGGGAAAATCCAAAGTCGGTGCAAGGCATAAACGCCATTTATCAGTATGACCTGTCAGGGGATGATGGCGCGACGTTCCAGCTTCACCTGACAGAAGGCCGAGTGAAGGCCGAAAAAGGCGCACCGGCCGAGGCTGATTGCATCCTGCAAATGTCAGTGCGTGATTTCAAGGATATGCTTTTGGGCAATATCAGCGGAACTGCGGCTTTCATGTCCGGCAAGTTAAAAATCAAAGGCAATATCGGGCTCGCGATGAAGATGGAAAAGATCTTGCGCCAATATGATGTCAGCCAATATATTTAAGCCGTCCGAGGGGTAGCGCCTTTTTCAGTGGGGGAGGTCTTGCGATGAAGGCAAAAAATCTGTTGGACATGCTTTGGCGTTCCGTAGCGTCTTTTCCAAACAAACCGGCCCTGATGTGGAAAAGTGGGGGGAGTTACCAGAGCCTTACGTATTACGATGTTTGGGAAGAAGTCCGGCAAGTGGCGGCTGGTTTGGCAGGCCTTGGCATCGGCAAGAACGACAAAGTGGCGATTTTGTCGGAAAACAATCCAAAGTGGACGATCTTCGATTTCGCCATTTGCAGTTTGGGGGCGGTAAGTGTGCCGATCTACCCCACCCTTTCACCTGAGCAAACCGCTTATATCCTGCGCAATGCCGATTGTCGGATGGTAGCGGTCCAATCAGAGGCGCAATTGGAGAAAGTGCTCCGCGGAGAAGCGGACATCAGCCATATTGTGCTTATGCACTCCGATGGGACGGTGTGTGAGTCGGAGAAAATCCTTCCCTATCTCAAGTTGGTACGAAGCGGCGCCGATCATCCGTTCCCCGATTGGGAGCGAAGATGGAAAGAGATTGACCGCGACCAGCTGGCCACCATCATTCATACATCGGGAACGACAGGCCAACCCAAGGGAGTGATGCTGACCCACGGCAATTTCTTGTCCAATATGGAGGGAGTTCAATTTTGGTGCCTAGAGGCGCGCCACGATGATGTCTTGCTTTCTTATCTTCCATTGTCCCACGTCTTTGAGCGGATGGCGGGGCAGTTTATGCCCTTGTCTGTCGGGGCAACCATTGCCTATGCCGAAAGCATTCATAAAATAGAGGAAAATTTGCAGGAAGTGAAACCGACGGTCATGACCAGCGTTCCCTTGTTGCTTGAGAAAGTGTATGCCAAGGTGCAGCAGCAAATGGCGATGAGTGCCCCGTTTCGCCGCAAAGTGTTTGATTGGGCGGTCCAAGTGGGATTGAAACGATATGACTACTATCTGCAAACGCCGGTAGACAAGTTGATCTTCGATGAATTGCCGCCAAAGTTGCGGTGGCAATGGAAACTGGCGGATCGATTGGTTTATCGCAAGGTGAATGCCAAGTTTGGCGGACGTCTCCGCGGGATGATTTCCGGCGGTGCCGCCCTTGACCCTGTCATTGCTCGGTTTTTTTGGGCTGTCGATTTGCCCGTTCTCGAAGGATACGGCTTGACCGAATCATCCCCAGTGATTTCCATCAATCCGATCGCGCGGGCCAAAATCGGCACGGTTGGCAAACCACTGCCCAACCTGGAAGTGCGCATTGCGGAGGATGGGGAGATTCTTGTGCGGGGTCCGAACGTCATGAAAGGCTATTACAAAAAGGGGAAGGAGACCGGAAGCGGACAGAGTGAAGAGTGGCTCTATACCGGTGATGTCGGAGAGCTGGACCATGATGGATACCTGCGGGTGGTGGAGCGGAAGAAGCGCATGCTGATATTGTCCACAGGGAAAAATGTCGCCCCGCAGCCGGTGGAGCTCGCGTTGAACCAAAGCGCGTTCATTGCGCAGTCCGCATTGGTCGGGCATGGGCGCAAGTACGTGGTTGCGTTGGTGGTTCCCGATTTTCCGAGCCTCATCGGCTGGATGGAGCAAAAAGGGGTTGCGCCGACACCGCCTGCCGAACTTGTCCAAGATCGGGAGGTGCAAGCCTTGTTGCGTGATGAAATCAAACGTGTCACGCAATCTTTCGCTCCGTTCGAACGGCCGAAAAAGGCCGTGCTCTTCACTAAGGAATGGTCAGCCGAGGCGGGGGAGTTGACCCCGACCCTTAAAGTGCGCATCAATGAAATAGAGAAGATATATAAGGAGTCCATCGAGTGGGCCTATGCTGACCATCATCCTGGCGGGAACGAAACAATGAAGAATGGCGCGGTGGCGTGTGTTGTCATATAATGTGTGAACGAGAAAGAGGAGACAGTCTCCCGTCACAGTGGGAGCAAGAGAAATCGCCTGGTCATGTTACACTTGACCAGGCGATTGAGGCTGCTGACAAACTGCCTTGAAAGGCAGGGTCAGCAGCCTTTTTTGTCGAATCAATAAAAA
>NZ_JBHTBW010000010.1:0-7663 GCF_042665195.1 Laceyella putida | reverse complement strand
CCGCCACGGTCCGGCGCCCGTTGCGCGTACGCGAAGTGGTGGATCCACACCAAGTACCGCTGGGGCCTGACCCTGCAGTCGTCAGAGAAGTCCGCGCTACAAAGCATGCTGAACACCTGCTCTTACTGAGCCCGTTCGCACGTCTGCAAATACTACCAACTGACCGTTCAATCATCCAACCCGAGAAGGGAGTCACTCGTATGGAAGAGAAGTCATCAATCTTCACCGCAACCCACGGTGTGATGACCGCTGAGGTCGGCGTGATCAGCGGGGAGCTCGAACTGCGCACCACCTGCGATGATGATGGTTTTCTCACACTCGCCATCACGTATGTCGGCGCTAAGGAGTGGTACACGCTGCCGGGTGAGGACTACCGCCTACACGATCCGCGTGACCACGAGGTTGTTCACCGCATTCTTGCCACTGTGCTAGAGCGTCCCTAACAGGGGTAGAAGTAGCGAAGCTCGAATTTGGTGCCATCTGCCCAATAAATGGAATAGTCGGGAGATACCCAGATGTATCTGGAACAAAATAAAACGCCTCAGAGAGGCTCTCAGGAGCCTCTTTTGTTTTGCAACTTGTCTGTTCGTTGAGTGAGGCGTTCTGTTATGATGGGCATGTAAAACTAAAACAAACAACAGGGAGCTGTACATATTGATCTTTTTATTTCGATTTGATAAGGCAAGGGATGGATTGGATTTCATTCTAAATCAAGCTATCGCACAGGATATGTATCCCGATATCCATGAGAAGTTGATTCCGTTGGTGGAGTTAACGGGTCAGGCACTGTCCCCGTACAAAATCCATAGCACACGAAACACCGTTATGGAATTCATTATTGATGATAGCAATCAAATGGAAGTCAAACTTAGTCCAGGATTAGGGCAGTATATTGATCCTCAAATCAAAGAGGATATTTTTACGATTTCAAAGCGCATCGCGGATTTGTGTGTTGAAGTGATGAATCGGCGCACTTTGGAGATTCGCCGCCAGATGAATAAACCGCGCAAATAGTGGCAATAAATGAAATCGACAGAGCATGAGCTGAAGCGCTGAGATCACCGTGACCGCATACGAGAGATAATGCCTGAGGGCGGCAGGGGTGCAGGAGCGCAGGGGCGGGCATGCTCTTTTATATATTCCATGGGGTATATTCGAGATACGGCCAAAAGCGGCACGATAGATAGAAAAAAATGTAAAAAGGGCGCAAAGGCCCTGTATGCTTCCTACTTCTTTTTAGAGAAATGCACTAGCGCCCAAACAATCGCAATTCCTACAACTACAATCCCAACAAGGGGTAAGACAGATGCTACAGTGACCATAAACCTACTCCTTTATGCTCCGATAAGTGTCTCCACCAACAGCAATACGCATAATGATTTCCTCTGTTCCAAATTAATTCTCTGGAACACCACCGAGCCGCTTCGCGGTTCTTTTTCCATTTACTGGAGAGATGGCCCCGAAATCGGCCGATGCTCCCTCTACCCCTACATTGAGCGTTGGTTTCGTACGCTAAAAGAGAAAACGGTTTGGCTCCATTGTTTGGCTCCAAGAATATGGATCGTTCCTGGAAGCTAAACTGGACATTGATCATTATAGGCTTTTACAATAATGAAAGACCTCACTCTGCGCTTGGATATCTGTCGCCGCGAGAATTTCGCCAATCTGTAACTTCAAACGTTGCATAATTGCCTGGACATATGGGGTTCATTAAGTTTGCGCTCTTCCAATATCTCGAGAAATAATATATAGAAAATAATAAGGGGGGGGGGTCATTTGAAGGAGGAGACTATAGTTGCTGCAACATTTTTACTTGATAATATAGGGGTTATTATAGTCGTTGTATTAATTCTATTGGCTGTACAATCATGGCGGAACAAGGAATACATGACAGTTTTTACTTCAATATTAATAGCTAGCATATTTTTGGTTTTTTCTAATGTTATTGATAAAGAATTTATAGGAAAATTAGGTGCCTATTTGTTAGATGGATTTGGGTTAATTGATAATATTGAAAAACACGAAATTATTGAAGCAATTGATGAACAGGTTAAAAAAGCTTCTGAAAACAATCAAGAAACAACATGGCAGATGATTGGATTAGCATTTAAATCTGCTCTTCCACAGGATTGGAAACAGTTTAACGAAAGCATAAATAGTGGAGACTTCTATGCAGCTGTGATTACCTCTATCGTAACTATTTTGGCTTTTACTTTTACAAATATCAGCAACTCAAAATCACAACGTTTTGGAGCTTATGGATCCATTGTAGAAAAACAAATTGTTCATTATCAAGAAATAATAAACGAACTTAAAAAACGAAAAGCCAGTTTGCCGTCTTTAAACGACCCAGAGCATTTAAGTTGCTTTGTGCTTGACCTAAACGCCTATATAACTAATCATGTATCTGAGTTTATAATTAGTTCGCGTGTACATAGAGCCTTATTGCTTTTACTCGACGGTTGTCATGCAGAGCCACGCTAATCTAACCATTATAGTTCTCCTTATTTTATGTATCGTTTTCTTTTTCTACTCAATATATATAGAATCTCGCCTGAATAACAAAAAACTTTTTTATGAACGTTTATTTATGTAACGAACAAATTTCTTGAGTTTAAAATTTTTCTCGAATTTCATCTCAACATTGTATGAGTACACGTATTCTCCTCTTTTACAGTAAAAAGGGAGCCTTTATAAAAAAGACTCCCACGAGAAAATGGAAGAAAGTAGCCTGTAAAAATCATATAATCTATCAATTTTTTTATGTTCATTTTATATGACTTTTTTATGATCAAAGCTTTACAGATTTGTGTACTGAAAATTTAGTCATTTACTTGAACAATGAACCGATGTTATAGATTTCAAACCTTATTTCATTTATAAAATTTAGTATCACAAAAATAAATTACATATTAGGGGGTTTTTAAAGTGAGAAAATGGACGAAAGTAGTTCCAGCCTTAGCAGTCACAGCTGCTTTAGCATTTCCGATGTCTACCTTTGCACAATCCAGTAATCAACCTGAAGTAAATGCCAAATACCACCTGTTACCGAAAGTAGAAGTAACCGATTCTACCATTGATATTTGGACAAGCATTTTTGGTGCAAGCACGGTAGACAGTGGAGAGTGGCAAATCGTTCCTGTTGGACCGAACAAAGCCGGAAAACCAGCTCATCTCAATCAATCGACCAAAGCCCAATTCCACGCTCGTTTTGAAGGATTAAAGCCAAGTGTCGAATACTGTTTCAACATTCACTTTACCGGAAAGTTAGATGGAGATAAAGCGAACACATCCTTATTGCTCAAAGGCAAAAAAGGAAATCTCTTCTGTGTAAAAACAGATGATCATAAACCGGGTAATAACAACCCTGGAGACCATAATCCTGACGATAACAATGGTGGAGGTACCAATCCTGGGGATAATAACGGCGGTGGCACTACACCGGGAGATGGTGGGAATAACGGTGGAACCACCCAGCCTGGCAATGGTGGAAACAGTGGGAACAGCGGAAGCACGGGACATCAACCAAACGGCCAAGGTGGAAAACTGCCAAAAACAGCGACTCCTTATGCAAATAGCATGGGACTTGGGGCGACACTCTTAGCAGCCGGAGTGGGTATGCTGATCCATCGTCGTCGTCAAACCGTTTAATTTCTCCAGATATATCGATTGGGCTATTGATTAAATCGCGTGTTCCATGGTATTTCCCTTTCAAATAAAGCGTCCTTTAACGGGACGCTTTTAATGTATTGAATACCGTCCTCAGATTAAATTTATAAAGGACAAATGGACCAAATCCCTCAAATCATTCCATCCTGCGAAAATGATCCATCACAAACTGCTTAAAGCGTGAGGCAACTGGCGACAAATATCGCCCCTCAATCAACGCCAGGCCTATCACACGTTGGCACTTTGGCTCACGAAGGCGGATCTGAACAATTTTGCTTTTATCCAATCCAGTATCGGGGAGTAGCGAGACACCCAGCCCGGCAGCGACGAGCGCCGCTGCGGTGGCGACTTCTTCTCCTTCAAACGTAACTTTGGGGCTGATTCCTTTCTTTTGGAATAGCCGGTCGGTAGTATCGCGTAGCGCATATCCCTTCTTCATAAATATAAACGACTCGTCCGCGATCTGATCTAATATTATGCTCTCAGCGCTTGCCAAAGGATGTCCAAGCGGCAGGGTAACAAAAATCTCTTCGCTCCATAGCGGGGTCCATTGGATTGGAATTTTTGTTTCAGTTGGCTCGGCTATCAAACAAATGTCCAATTCGCCTGCATTCAGTTTCTCCAGTAGAGAGTAACTGTGATTTTGGCTCAGTTGAAACCTGATCGTTGGGAATTGGACTCGGAAAGCGCCGATTAAATCAGGAATTAAGCTGGTGCTCAGCGTATGCAGGAACCCTAACGCTACCTCTCCATAGTCTGGATTAACAAGATCTTGAAGCTCTTGTTTTCCTTGGTTAAATTCCATTAACATCCGATCTACCCGCTTCAAAAAGAGCCGCCCATATCGGTTTAGTGTGATGGTACGTCCTTGGCGATCAAATAGCGGGACGCCCAGTTCTTCTTCCAGTCGGGCAATGGAACGGCTAAGAGCTGGCTGGGAAAGGGACAGGGCCTCAGCAGCACGCGTCACATGCTGTATGCGTGCCAGGGTTTGAAAGTATTCAAGTTGCTGCCACTCCATTTATGAAGCCTCCTTCATTAGGAACATGTAATTTTTCAATTACCCATATGCATTAAAACTATACATATAATTAATTTTACATCACAATTTGTCGATTGTAGTATGAAACCAAGAACGGAACGAGTTAGGGAGGCTTCATCCATCATGGGATACATTCAACAAGGTACACCCGCTTTCCGCAAATCAAACCTAGCCTTTTTTGCTGCCGGATTCAACACGTTTGCCATTCTGTACAGCACACAACCGTTGATGCCAGTGTACTCAAAAGAGTTTCACGTATCGCCCACCATGGCGAGCCTATCGCTTTCAATGACCACCATTTCTCTTGCGGTGAGCATGTTACTGTTCGGTTCCTTATCAGAGGTGTGGGGACGCAAACCAGTTATGTTTTTCTCCATGCTTGCTGCTTCCATCTTGTCCATTCTGGATGCACTCAGCACAACGTATGACACCTTACTGGCGATACGGATTATTCAAGGATTCGCTTTGGGCGGGCTTCCTTCCATCGCTATGGGCTACTTGGGCGAAGAGATGGAGCCCAAAAGTCTCGGTGTGGCGATGGGACTCTACATCAGCGGAAATTCACTTGGAGCCGTAGGCGGAAGAATCATTACCGGAACGTTGACCGACCTGTTTAACTGGCACGTGGCGATGGGAACAATCAGCGTCATCAGTCTGGTATCCAGCCTGGTATTTTTGGTGAGTTTGCCGAGGTCTCAAAATTTTCATCCCCGTTCAATGGAAATCGGCAAGCTGTTTGGCTCCTTGATAAGTCATCTGAAAGATCCCGGATTGCTGATCCTGTATGGCATCGGTTTTCTCCTCCTCGGCAGTAACGTTGCCCTGTTCAATTACATGGGGTATGTACTGACTGCTCCGCCGTATTCATTCAGCCAGACACTAGTGGGTTTCATCTTCGTCGTGTATTTCGTGGGAATGTTTAGTTCCGTTTGGATGGCTAAGCAGGCAAACAAATATGGAAGTGGAAAGGTACTAATGATTTCCGTGTTCATTACGTTAGTCGGTGTCTATCTGACACTGAGTCCTGATCTATGGCTAAAGATCATTGGGCTGGCGATTACAACGTTTGGATTCTTCGGGGGTCATTCCATCGCAAGCAGTTGGGTGGGGCGGCGCGCCCTTCAAAATAAGGCTCAGGCATCCTCACTTTACTTATTCTTTTACTACGCGGGTTCCAGCATTGGAGGAACAACCGCTGGAGTGTTCTGGTCCTCATTTGGGTGGGGCGGGGTCGTTGGTATGATCACAGGTTTTTTACTGATCGCGCTAGTGGTTGCGTCACTACTCGCAAAATTGGATCCAGTCGTTCCTTTTCAGGTTCGAAAAGAAAAATGACAAGCTAAGAATATGAAGCCGCGTACTGCGTTTCCATTTTCAATCTGGTTACAATCGACATTTCGTACAGGGGGTTAAAATCATGAAGGTTCTAAGCCTTTTACATTCAGAGGCGGAATAAAGCCGTTCTGTTGCTGCATGCGTTTACGGGCTATTGTCAATTATCTAAACGGTAAAGTCTACGAAGAGGTCCGGTTAGTAAAGGGGACCCCGACCGATTTTACCCCCAATTGTTAAAGAATAAAAAATGACTTGAGCTGCTACATGTAATCTCAAGTCATTTTTTATTTGATTTTTGTTCCGAATAATGTTTTGTTGTTGAAATTTAATGTATTTTCTCCCTTTTCCTTGCCTGATTCCGATTCCATTAATATTTTCGGTACTTTGTCCCATAGTAGTCAGTTGCTGGTTTTAGGCCCAGTAGCGGTGAAGCAGTATCGGCTATTCTAACTTTATTTTTGGTACGGTTTTCGGGGGGCTGACCAGTTTGGCGGTTATTTAAAAATGCTATCAGGAACGTAATAAATTTTCTGCGTATTTTGTTTATTTACTGGGTCTGTAACTATATTAAAATAAACGTTACCGTTTTTTGTCTGTACTCCCTCGATTTCATGGGTTCCCACATTTGTAATTTTCACAAGGGTTTTGTATGCTCCTGTGTTGTCCATCATAGCAATCTGCGGAATATCACCTTCCGCGCCGCCTGACGTATATATTTCCGTATTACCGAGCATATCAACACCCTGGAAAGATCCGTTCGGTCTGACTATAGCATCGCCCGACTGCGTAAAGCTGGTAAAGCAGGCATTTACCGCCGCCGCACTGTCCATTCGTACCTGTTGGTTGCTGTCAAGAAGCTGGTTCAATGCTACCGTATCATAAATTGACCAAGTTACGGTTCCTTCTACAGTTTGTATGCGGAAAATAGTATAGGTACTGTTGCCGCCGCCATCAACACGGTATGTATCACCTAATCTTGTACCTGTCTTATCGGCGTAATTCATATAGGTGAACCGAGGAAGATCCGTATAATCATATGTCGCGCCGGCCGAGTATTGAAGTCTTGCTACCTGGAGCGACCAGTAATACGATGTTGAAGAATCTGCTTTTGAACTGAAATAAAAGTAATTTATACCATTGTATGTGTACATATCTAGAGTTTGGCAATGACCGGCATTGGTGACGGTCATTTCATCAACGTATGTAGCGTCACTTCCGTTTATGAGCAATCTTGAAAGATAGCATGTTCCCCCGGACCGCTGAGTTACGTAAAGATACGTTGAAGCGATGTAAGCTTTCTGAACAGCCAGGTTGTGCTTAAGTCCTTTGAGATTGTATGCGAGTGTTGCAGAAGCGTTAACAGTTTTCTCAGGAGTTGCCGCAAATACGGGCAAAACAGACACTGCCGAAATAAGAATTGCGAGAACAACAGATGTGAGTAATTTTAATTGGCTTTTAATAAGGCTCAACGCTTGAACTTGAAACATTATTCATACCTCCATTAAGAATGATAATATAATTGGACTAGGGCGTGTCTGGTGAATGATTAATTGAGCCACATGATCAAGGAAATCAAGGTAATGGCAGCACAAAAATAAACCGCCCGTTTTTCATAAC